>CAYTTD010000404.1:0-2383 GCA_964440595.1 uncultured Gaiellales bacterium | reverse complement strand
GTTGCCGAACGCTTCAACGAGGCCGTTGCCTTTGATGGAGTAGTTCTTACCAAGCTTGATGGTGATGCTCGCGGTGGTGCAGCTCTAAGCGTAAAGAGTGTAACCGGCAAGCCCATCAAGATGGTTTCGTTGGGCGAGAAGCTCGACACCCTCGAATACTTCCACCCTGATCGCATGGCTAGCAGGATCCTCGGCATGGGCGACATGATGACGCTCATTGAGAAGGCAGAACAGGCCTTTGACGAGCAGGAGGCCGAAGAGCTTGAGCGCAAGATGCGCAAAGCCGAGTTTACCTTTGAGGACTTTCTGAAACAGATGCGTCAGCTGAAAAGAATGGGCAGCTTCGGCTCATTGCTCTCGCTGATTCCGGGAATCCCAAAAGAGATAAAGGATGTCAACATCGACGACAAGGATATCGGTCGTATTGAGGCGATCATCCTGTCGATGACTCCGGAAGAGCGCAGAGATCCAAAGATTCTAAGCGGATCAAGACGAAGAAGAATTGCCGATGGCTGCGGAATGGAAGTCGCAGCGGTGAATCGTCTTGTAAAGCAGTTCAACGAGATGCAGAAGATGATGAAAACCTTTATGAAGAGCGGAAAGATGCCCCCCGGGTTTGGCCCAGGTGATGGCAGCGGCACCAATCCACCTCTGCTGCCCAGGTAGCATGTATTCAGGGTTTTTCGCAGGTCTGCTGCGGTAATCATTGAATTTGCGTTAGACTACGTCCTCCCATTACTTTAATGCTTTTCAAGGAGTGATTATCAGGTGGTCAGAATCAGGCTTGCAAGATTTGGATCAAAGAAGCGACCTTACTATCGAGTCGTGGTTACCGATTCGCGTTCACCGCGTGACGGTCGATTCATCGAGCGGATTGGTCAATATGCTCCGCAGCATGAGCCATCAATGGTTTCAATCGATGCAGACCGAGCAAAGTATTGGCTTAGCGTTGGCGCGCAGCCAAGCGAGACTGTTTCAAAGCTCCTGAAGATTCAAGGCATCACCGCCTGAAACCTGTGGCATCATTTTTTATTTGAAGGGTTCTGTTTTAGATGACTGAACGCGCCGAGCAGATTCGTGACTACGTCAAGTACATCGTTGAGTCACTTGTTGACGAGCCTGAGGCGGTTGTCGTAACCGACTCAATTGAAGACGACGAGCTCTACATTGACATCGACGTTGCCAATAGTGATCGCGGTCGAATAATCGGCAAGCAGGGGCGGATCATCAGATCGATGAGAGTGTTGGTTAGAGCAGCTGCCGGGCGCGATGGCACCAGGGCCAGCGTCGAGCTGCTTGAGCCTGTCGCAGAATCTGCAGCATCTGAAGAAGAATGAATAACCAATTGTCAGTAGGGCGTATCATTGGCCTGCACGGTCTTGATGGCGCGCTCAAGATCGAAGTCTCTCCTCAATACCCCGGGATAATCAAGGTTGGCGAGCCAATTCACATCGGGCAAGACAAATTTGACATCGTGACAATAAAAGGTGGTGAAAACGCCCGCATTATTGAGCTTGATGGTATTACCGACCGTGAAGCAGCAGGCGCTCTCCTGGGGTGCGAGATCATGGTCGATCGTGACCTTCTTGGTGAGCCCGACGCTGATGAATGGTTCATCGGAGACCTCGAAGGATGCAAGGTTATCGACTGTGCAAGTGGTGCTGTTGTTGGTGAAGTAAAAAGTGTTGAGCTGTATCCAGCGAACGCGGTGCTTACTCTGGATATCGATGGTAAGGATGTATTGGCTCCGTTTGTAGAAGATGCAGTAGTTGAAGTCGACCTGGAGAGCTGCGAGATCAAGGTCGACTTGGATTTCCTGGGTTTGGTTCGCTGATGTGGCGTTGCAGCGTTTTCACACTTTTTCCTGACTGGTTCGATTGGATGAATGAATCGCGGCCGGTGAGGAATGCCATTCAGGGCGGTGAGCTGGAGCTTGTTCTGCATGACTACAGGCAACACACGCCTCTAAACGCGGGCCAGGTTGATGACACGCCTTATGGTGGCGGGGCAGGAATGCTTCTCAGGGTTGACGTTATTGCTGCTGCCTTGGAGGCGGCGTATGCCAAGACCATTGACGAGATTCGGTCTGAATCTCGTATTGTGTTGATGAGTCCGGCCGGACGCACCTTCACAGATAAGGTAGCGCAGGAGTGGGCGCGGGATGCCACGCCAACCATCATCCTTAGCGGTCGATATGAAGGCTTTGACTGGCGTGTTCATGAACACATTGCCACAGAGGAAGTTTCTGTAGGGCCGTATGTGCTTAGTGGTGGCGAGATCGCAGCAATGGCCATCATTGACGCCACCACCAGGTATCTGCCAGGTGCTCTTGGCAACAAGGAAAGTCTTGGAGATGAGACTTTCAGCGATAATATGGCCGGCG
>CAYTTD010000403.1:0-2394 GCA_964440595.1 uncultured Gaiellales bacterium | reverse complement strand
ACCAGACCAAGAAGGGCAACCAGTGGCACTTTGGGATGAAAGCGCACATTGGCGTTGACGCAGATACGGGCTTGGTGCATTCGGTGGTGGGCACAGCAGCCAACGTCAACGACGTGACGCAGGCACATGCGCTGGTGCATGGAGAGGAAATCCATGTGCTTGCCGACGCAGGCTATCAGGGCGTGGACAAGCGAGCCGAGACCCAAGACATCGACGTCAACTGGCTCGTGGCGATGCGACCGGGCAAGCGCAAGACGCTGGATAAGAACACGTCGCTGGGCGCGATCCTTGACCAGTTGGAGCAGGCCAAGGCACGCATGCGGGCCAAGGTGGAACACCCGTTTCGGGTGATCAAGCGCCAGTTCGGGCATGTGAAGGTGCGCTACCGGGGCCTGGCCAAGAACACCGCTCAGCTGCACACGCTGTTTGCGCTGTCCAACCTGTGGATGGTGCGGCGCACGTTGCTGCAGGAGATGCGGGCATGAGTGCGCCCAAATGCGGCCGCAGGAGGGTGTGCAAGATTTTGTGTAAACGGACAATCCCGCTGGGGCGCTGGCTCCGTAGTCCGTAAACACAATGACCACCAAGAAACACGAAGTCCCCGAAGAACTGCTGTCTGGCCTGCTGGCCAACTACAAGAAACCTGAAGACCTGATTGGCGAGAACGGCCTGCTCAAGCAGCTGACCAAGCTGCTGGTCGAGAAAGCCTTGGATGCCGAGCTGACCGAGCACCTTGGCCATGATCGCCACGAATCGGTGGCCAATGCCAGTGGCAACACCCGCAACGGCAAGATCAAGAAGACCCTCAAAGGCGAGTTTGGCGAACTGCCCATCGAAGTGCCCCGTGACCGCCACGGCAGCTTTGAGCCTCAACTGATCCCCAAGCACCAGACTCGCTGGACAGGGTTCGATGACAAGATCATCTCGCTGTACGCCCGTGGCATGACGGTGCGCGAGATCCAGGCGCATTTGCAGGAGATGTACGGCACCGAGGTCTCACCCAGTCTGATTTCTTCAGTCACCGACGCGGTCAGCGAAGAGGTCAAGGCCTGGCAAGCCCGCCCGCTCGATCCGATCTACCCCATCGTCTATCTGGACTGCATCCATGTGAAGGTGCGCGAGGGGGCGGTGCGGGTCAAGGCGGTGTACCTGGCCATCGGCATCACCATAAACGGCAACAAGGAAGTGCTTGGCCTGTGGCTGGCCCAAACCGAGGGAGCCAAGTTCTGGCTGCAGGTGGTGACCGAGCTGCGCAACCGGGGGGTGCAAGACATCTTCATCGCCTGCGTCGATGGGCTCAAGGGCTTCCCCGAGGCCATAGAGGCGGTATTCCCCAAGACCGTGGTGCAGCTGTGCATCGTGCACATGGTGCGCCACAGTCTGAACTATGTCTCCTGGAAACGGCGCAAGGAGGTGGCCGCCGATCTGCGCCACATCTACCAGGCGGCCACGGCCCAGGAGGCCGAGCAGCGCCTGGGCGAATTCGAGGCCCGCTGGGACGATGAGTACCTACCGATTGGCCAGAGCTGGCGGCGCAACTGGAGCCGGCTGATACCGTTCTTCGATTACCCGCCGGAGATTCGCAAGGTAATCTACACGACCAACGCCATCGAGTCGGTGAACATGAGCCTGCGCAAGCTGACCAAGAACCGGGGCTCGTTCCCCAGTGATGAGGCGCTGCTCAAACTGTTCTTCCTGGCTTTGCGCAACATCAGCCTGAAGTGGTCGATGCCCATTCATGATTGGAAGGCAGCACTGACCCGGTTTACCATTGAGTTTGGAGATCGCCTCTCCGATATTTGATGTCCGCCCCGTTTACACAAAATCCAGGACACGCCCGAGCTGTCAGATTCCCCAAATATCGTCGTCATCCGAAACTGATTGCATCAACTCACGTTCCGGTGGGTGTTGTGCAGACCTTCCCTAGCGGGCTGAGTTATGAAGTCAAGTATTCATGCCTTAATCAGCGATCAAGTGTCCCGCGCAGGCTTTTGTGTGCCTGCGTCGGAACTCATGGCCGCGGAAGAGCGTGCCCGCATAGCTCGCAAAGCAGCAGGTTTACCTCCTGGTTTGCCAACGCATATGCAGCACGATATGCACCGGCTAGTCGGCTGGACGCACACGATCGGGCATCTGATCGACGGCTCAATGGTTCGGGTGATCGGTCTCACAGAGATCGTTGAGACAGCTGAAGAAAAGGCTGTCTTGGCCGAAATAACAGCCAAGTATTGGGACTGGTTGCAGGAGCGAAGTGACCGCGTGTTTAAGAATGGGCTGCAGCAGAGGATCGAGCCATCATCTCTGGACGGAGCAACGTACCAGCGGGTAGAAGCCTATGCAGTTTCCCGCCCTGGGCTTGCTGCGGAGATCTACCCGGAATTCTTTAGGGGCAGG
>CAYTTD010000402.1:0-2397 GCA_964440595.1 uncultured Gaiellales bacterium | reverse complement strand
TAGAGGTTATGCGCGAGTACACAACAGTGTTCTCGCTGTTGCGCTATTGCGTTGTGACTGCCGAAGCAACTTACCTGTGTAATGACCTCAACGTCGATTGCGTCCCTCAACCTGGATACCTTCTCTTCGAGATCGCAATGAACGATGTGTGGGTGTGGGATCGAAATCGGCCAACGAGAATCATTCCGAGCGTACAGGTTTTCACTACCTCTGACATCACTGTTGAACAGTTGAAGGAAGTTGACGATGAAGACAGCTCCCTCGAAGCTGTAATCCCCAACAGCCTCATCGAGCAGATTCGTGGCATTGAGCAGCTAGCTGCATCTGACGCAGGTAGCACGCAGCCAGGCACAGGCGGTGGCTTGGACGAGTCAACACCTGCTGCAGAAGGTAGCGAGCGCGAGTAGCATTCTTTTTTCAGATGCTTCTCGCAGTTGACATAGGTAATACCAATACGGGCATTGCGTTATTCAAAACAGGCAGCGGTGCATCCACCAGCGATCCAATAGCGTCGTGGCGCACCAGAACCATTCACGACATGACAGCAGATGAACTAGCGATGCAGACCAGAAGTCTGGTATCACGGTTCACTGAAGGGTCAGAACAGATTTCAAGTACGGTTATTGCATCAGTTGTTCCGGCTCAGACCATTGAGTGGGTCGAGTCGATCGAGGCAACTTTTGGTCATGAGCCACTGGTGCTGGGCCCAGGTGTAAAAACCGGTATGAAGATTCTCATCGATGATCCACGTGAAGTTGGTGCAGACCGCATTGCCGGAGCAGTCGCGGCTTGGGCGCAATTTGGGCGAGCGTGTATCGTCGTTGACCTGGGTACAGCAACTACGCTGGACGTCGTTTCGTCTGAGGGGCATTACCGTGGTGGTGCAATTGCACCAGGGATTGATGTATCTCTGCAGGCATTGGTTGGACGCGCCGCAAAGCTATCTGAGATTGATCTGATCCCTCCCAAGAGAGCGCTCGGTGCCAGCACCGTTGAGTGCATGCGAAGCGGAGTGATTCTGGGTGCCGCATCGATGATTGACGGCATGGTCGTCAGGTTGAAGTCGGAAATTGACGAGGCTGAAGCGCCGGTAATTGCAACTGGTGGATTTGCGTCACTTATGTCTCAGATTACCGACAGCATCAACTTTGTTGATCCAATGTTGGTACTAAGAGGTCTCTGGATAATAGCGTCCAGGAATTGAGCTTCTGGCCTTGAGTATCGGTTGATTTGTGCCGATGACAGGAGCAGTGACAAATACCTGCACAACATTGGGAATCAACAGCAGAATCAGAATCTCGCTGTCGATTCTTGTTGCGGTTCTTTTAGCGCTGATTGGTTCGCCGATCGCGCATGCAGCCGAGTGGACTGCACCAACTCCGGAAGCGCCCGCGGTAGGCGCCGAATACACCGCTGGCGACTCGGTCACATTTTCCTGGGTTGGATCGTTGCAAGGTGCACCAACTGAGCTGGAACGAAGTTTCTTTCGCGTTGAGATCATGGCACGGTCGAGCGCGCCATCAGACAGTCAGGCAGCGTGGCCCGACAGCTATGACTATGCGCAGACATCGGCGGGTGACGTTACGGCGACTTCAATCGAATTGAGTGCGCCTACCGCTGGTTCATGGGTCTGGCGAGTTTGTGCTTGGGGGGTAGATGATGGTGAACTTGATACCTCTGTTGAGCAATTGAGTGGAGGATGTTCCAACAGCATCTCCATGACAACAGCGGCGCGTGCATCTTCGTCTGGTGATACTGCTCCATCAAGCGCTGAGCCAATCACGATTACAAACACCACCGTTGAGAAGGGTGAAACGATAAACGAGACACGATTTGTTGGGTCGTCGTCCAACTCAAGTGGTGGCTCCAAGGTTGTCGAAACGACCACATCCGCACCAGCAAAGACCGTGACCAGATACATAACTGAGACAACGAAGGAGGCAGCGCCAGTTGCCAAGTTCGACAAGACCACCGTTGCAAGCAACGGTGCCGGGGGCGACGGTACCGAGGTGGCAGATATCGGTGATGATCCGATCATCGTTTCGACTGCTGGTGGCGGTAGTTCCGGCGTGGTTTCGAGAGGGTTGAACGCGACCATTCCAGGCGTGCCTATTCCGTTCTGGTCATTGCTGCTATTGGCATGCTCGGTGCCTGTTGTTTTCCTTTGGCGTCGCAGCGTTGTCGGCATGTTTGTTGCAACGGATGAAGCAGCTCGCACCGTCGCACATGGGGTTGATCGTCGCTTTGATAATGATGTTGTAACAGAGCTTTGATGTTTCCCCGTTTTGCAGTTTTAGCAACTGAAGGCCAAATCATGCCAAGGCACAAATATGCCGATGCCTGACAGGTACATCCATGAATTTTTTTCGCGACAAATACAATTCAACCTCGTTCAGG
>CAYTTD010000401.1:0-2408 GCA_964440595.1 uncultured Gaiellales bacterium | reverse complement strand
AAGCGTGAGCGTGTTTAGGCAGTTTATTGGCAATGACGCCATCTACCAGATTCCGTGGATGATCCGCACTGGCAGAATCAACCATCACATCCTCTACCCTGCACCATTTTTCATCAGTCGGATCGCAGCTAACTGGGCTGTCTATGACGTTCAGCTATTGATTTCGACGTTGCCCGCGACGGTGCTTCTTGTGCTGCTTTATCGGCCAACGCTGGATGTTGCACCGATGTCGGTGCTCGCGTGCTTTCCGCTTCTGCTACTCGGTAATCTTGTGATATTTGCGCTGGATTGGCTTATTGCGATGCTTGCATTTCGTATGACGGATGTCTGGGGAGTGGTAATTGGATGGAGCGCCTTCACCGGGTTTTTGGGCGGCCAGTACGCGCCCGTGGCGCTCCTGCCACAACAAGTATCTGACGCTGCTCTGCTTATGCCCTGGTATTGGGCTCTGGGTTATCCGGCAGCACTTATCAACGGCACGGAGTCACTTGATTTGCTGGGGCGTGGGATCGTGACATTAACGCTTTGGCTTGTTGTCGCGTCTTTTGTCGCGCGCGCCGCGTGGCATCGCGGGTTGAAGACGTACACAGGAGTCAGCGCATGAAGTTGGGGCGGGTCTGCAGAGTGCTCGTGATGCAGTGGCGCATGACAGCGATGCATGAGCTGCAATACCCGGGTGCGCTGCTTGCCAAGATCCTGGTTATTCCGGTGTCTTTGGGTATCTCATTGGCGATGCTGGCGGTTGTCTATGAGAACAGCGGCGCCATTGCTGGATGGACATCTGCCGAGATGCTTGTCTTGTTGGGCGTGCTTCACATGCTCGATGGCATCGTCGATACGTTTATTGCTCCAACTTTTCAGGAGCTGGAACACAAGGACATCAGAGACGGAAACTTGGATTTTGTTCTTATGCGTCCCATGGACGCACAGCTGTTCGTTTCGATCAGGAAAGTTGCGCCATGGCAGGCGCTTGGCATTCCGGCGGGAGCCGCTTTGTGCGCGGTTGGAATTATTGGTATTGGCATCGTGCCAACCGCTTGGCACGTTCTCCTCGGTGTGTTTTTTCTTGGGTGCGGTACGGTCGCTCTGCACGCGTGCTACTCGATCGCCTCCTCAATCGCATTCTGGACCATAATGGGCGGCACCACAAACATGCTCAGCATGGTCTCCCAGACAGGTAAGTGGCCAGTGTGGCTTCACCCTCTGTGGCTGCGCTTCATGCTGGTTCTCGTTCTGCCGTATGGCATAGCAACAACTGTTTCTGCCGAGGCGCTTGTCGGGCGACCGGCGGTCAACTCGTCGGCTACGCTGCTGCTGGTTTCTTTGGTGCTCGCGATTATCTCTCGAAAGGTGTGGACTCTCGGGTTGTCACGATATAGCGGTGCGTCGAGTTAGTGGACTGACGTTTTTGTGTTTTTTACGCGTGTCTTACTTGCATGCAAAAAACATTGCCTGACCCATTGCTCGCGCTGATCTTGACGCGAGCACG
This sequence comes from uncultured Gaiellales bacterium, assembly GCA_964440595.1. Lineage (GTDB taxonomy): Bacteria > Actinomycetota > Thermoleophilia > Gaiellales > SKUG01 > CAYTTD01. Next base: position 919 of record CAYTTD010000401.1, on the reverse strand, counting down.
GGATACTCTCTTGCAAGCTGCGCGCGAGCCGCATCCTGTGGTCGATCTTTATCCCAGACCTCGCACGCCAGGTCGAAAGCCCTGCCCTCAAAGCGTGCAACGTAGGCGATTGCCGACGCCACCTGCCCTTCGTTCAGGTGGGGCAGTTGATCAAACACCTTTGACTCGAGCGTGGTGGCGCGGGCAGCACCAAACTCAGCGGCCAGGTCATACACCCTGACCAGATCGCCGGCAGCTACTGTTGGCTGGTTGTCTCCACTGGTTGATCCCACAGATCAGTTATCGACGTTCTTTGCGAATTGTTTAAGGGCGGATGCTGACGCCGCGGCCTGGTTGGCAATGCCTAACGTTGAATCTGCGAGCCAGCCATGTAACAACTCCATCGCCTTTCTTCGAATTAATGGGTGGGCGGATGTTTCGGGACCACCATTCGTAATCCTTTCGAACCAGTGAATGGTGGCAAATTATGGAAGCTGGAATGATTAAGCTGGTAGGTGGGGCTCTTGCAGCAACTGCAATTGCATCGGCAACTGCATACCCGGTTGGCCGCTTTGCAAGCGAGCACTTCTTCGATCGTGAGTACGCGATTTTTCCAGCACCGCGCTATGGATTTCCAACCGCGGTTGCGGCCGGTGCGGGCACTGCGCTGCTGGCCAGATATGCGCTTGGAAACGCGGTGAAAGTCTCGCACAGTAACATGAACCTCGGGGTCGGTTTAATCGGAGTGCTTATTGCTGGTACGACCGCAGGTTTTCTCGTCGGGAACGTTCAAGGGGGATGGATTTCTGGAAGAAAAGATTGCCATGACAAGTATGACGATCCGGAGTACTGTGAGGGTCTCGGCTATCGATAGATCTTGCCAGAGGGATTGCTGCAAACCAACCCTTTGCAACGAACCATTTCCTGCAGGCCGACAATC
>CAYTTD010000400.1:0-2416 GCA_964440595.1 uncultured Gaiellales bacterium | reverse complement strand
GAGTTATAAAGGGGCCTGCAAAATTGGGCTAATGGCAGCAATAACCAGAGGCGTACGCGCCGAGCCGACGGTAAATCATACATGAGAAGGCGAAATGGTGCCCAGGCAGGTGAAACTTCAGCTGCGGCAAGTGCCGATACTTCGATATGGGGAGCTTTTCGGGCGGGAGCATCGGTGAGGTTGCATCGAGGCTGCAGGCAATTGCAGCTACGAACATTGGCGCCGTCGCTGGCAGCCACGCTTCTGGATCCCTGAGCGCCAGGTTCGAATCAATTGCAGGCGAGGTAGACGAACTTGTTGGCATAGCGCGAACCAGATCTGCCGAGATTGAGAGCGAAATTGGCGCGCTACGCGAGAAAGTCCGCGGGCTATCTGGCACTGAAGACGCGCTTGACGGAACACTTCTCATCAAACAGGACAATCAGACCATCGCAGCGCTAAAGCATCGCAACAACTATTGGCGCGAAGGGTTGCTTGGCTTTGAAGGTGCCGATGGTGAAAAGATTGAAAGCCACCTGCGAAGCCGGCCGGTTGCGGCAGCCGCCGCGGCAGTGCTTGGTCACCCAATTGTGTTGGCGCGTGTGCCAAGTGCAGAAGGCGTTCGGTCGTTCGATGTTATTCCGACCAGGGTTTTGAGTCCACCCGAGGGGTACCTGGACCGCGACGTAGCCAAGCAGGCTGCAGTTAACCTTCTTGCTGAGAACCGAGGCACAACCGGAATAATTACCTACGACGGCCTAAGCACCCCAGAGCGATGGCATGTACTGGCCGCAGATTTCGACTCCTCACCAAGAACGGTTGCACGCGAGAAGAAAAAGATGTTCGGCAGAACCAACACGCGCACGTCAGTCGAGGAAGTCAGGCTTGAGCACACCACCGATGATGTCAGAATCGTCGTCACCACCAACAACAACGCCAAGGCATCAGTCATTAGAGCTGCGTGGCCCGAAGGTCGCACGACGCCGATCAACGCGGAAGAGCTCAATCAGCTAGGGATGACTCACGCCTACAAATCCGAGCTGGCTGTTACAAACGGAAAAATTATTGACCTCGAAGCCGAGGCACAAACAATCAGATACGCAATTGGCAACATCAAGCCGTTGCGGGAGCAGCTCATTGCACAGAAAAGACTTTTGGGCGAATTGGCAGTTGTACCGGACAAGCCAGGGAAGTTCGGGCCCGCCACCTGGGAAGGTACACAACTTGGAATTCTCACCGATAGCACTAGCATTGGCATGGGGTTCGACGAGGCGGCCATGGCTACCCATATCGCCCTACCCGGCGTCACGCCGAGCGACGCTGCCCTAAAGGCGTCCGCAATGAAATCCGACAAGCTTTTGTTCGTCATGCAAGACGCAGAGGGAACATCGCACATCGTGTTCTCCGACAGGCACGCAGGTTTATACGATAACTTCGCATCCGAAACGTGGACTGGTGACGTGCGTGCCGTTGTGAACCCTGTGAATCGTACGATTCACTCTGGCGTGAATGGTCATTCAAATGAGCCAATCACAACCGCAGCAAAATCATTTGATCAGAACGAGACAACTCTTCATGACTGGTTGCGGAATTCAATAATTGGCAAGCCCGAGGTCTCGGTTGAAGGTCAAAATTTCGGGCGGTTTACCAAGTGGTCTGAAGAAGAACCTGGCCGGGTGCTCTACGGTACGAACATCAATGACGCGATTGACGAGGCGATGCGCTACCTGGAGCTCGAACCGTCACCAGGGCAGAGGTACATAGTCTCTGGGCCGAAGAAAGGCCACACCAGCCAATTCGCGCTCATAAGGGGTGAAGGCCCACCATATGACTCGACGTCGTACATGCACGAGTCAGTTGTTGCAATTATGCATGAAGGCCAAGTTTTTCGTAGACGATGAAAAGACCGCAACCGTGACCCAATCTGTTCTTAGCCCCAAACACACTCAATATTTTGCCCAATTTTGCCGATAACAGGATCAGGGCGGAGGATCAGCAGGAGAAGAGACCATCCTGAGTCGTGTTCAGAAAAAAGTCTATGTGAACTTTGGGCAGTCGCTGCTGGCTGTGCTGCTGATCGGCATTCCACTACTTGCCTTGACCGCAGCAACCGGAGTTGGGGCGTCACAATCTTGCCCAGGAGGCAAGACCGTACCCGGTGCTGACCCAGGCTGCATCGAGGTGAACACCAGCGTTGCAAGCGTTCTGACACTTACCGACCCCACGGCATTTGATGCGGCACCTGCCGCAACTGAAGGCACCTCGTACACAGCTGGATCACCCTCGGTGATTTCGCTTGGCACCTTGACATCGGGTACTGTCGCAAAAGCGTCATTGACTTGGTTTGTGTCAACGAACAACGTTGACGGGTACACAATGACGATCGCCAGCACTGGCGGCGCTACGACAGCACTGTCTGGACCGACGGCGCAGTTCC
>CAYTTD010000399.1:0-2419 GCA_964440595.1 uncultured Gaiellales bacterium | reverse complement strand
GCCGAGAAGGTCGAAGCGTGTCTTGCTCATTGATCTGCCCCATGCCGGTGTGAACCGATGGGGAGATAATAACCTGCGTTATATTGAAGTCAATAAGAAAAGTTATTAAATCGTCGCTGCAATGCACAATTCTGTGATTGAGGGGCTAAGCGTCGTAGTCCCAGTTAGGATCGAAATCGTCGTTTAGGTCGATGCCACGCTGTTTTAGTAGCGCGATCATGGCGTTGATTCGCGCGTCTAGCCGCTTCACTTCCCGGCGATACTCAAAGTAGAGCCCAATTAGGCCGGCAATGGAGGCGTACAGCAGGCCCTCGATCATCGGCCCGACTGCTTCCCGACCGCCACATGGCAAATCTGCCATTCGGCCTTTTTCAACGTGAATTTTTTGGGCGGGTTAGTCTGCTCGACGTACCAGAGGGTGTCACTGGCATCCGGCGATCGAGCCAGGTACTTCAAAACGGCTTCAACGGTTCCGTCATCTTTATGGGATTGGAAAATGCTAGGGTCGCCGTCCTTGGGGTGGCGATGCGGGTCAACGTAGGCGATGTCGCCCTCGTTGTATTCACGCGCCATCGAATTCCCTTTGACTAGGACGCCATAGGCGTCTTTAAGTCCTAAAAGAATCTGCGGTCGTGCGATGCTCTGATATGGCTCGCTTGACAATACTAAGGCCCCCCGGCCTCCCTGCACGATAGAATAAACCGGCAGGTCGTGTCTGCCCATTAACTGCTCACCGGGAATAGTAAGCAATTGCGGGTTATGCGGGGGCGCTACCCCTTTCTGGGTATGGTTAACGCCATCTTTCGACAAAGAAGCGTCTAGATGGTGCAGGGGTATTCCAAGCTCCTGTGCGATCTTTGGCAAATACTTCGATTTTACCGTGCCGCCGGCCTCAATTTTTTTGATGGCCACCTGTGAGATGCCGACGCGAGTCCCCAGCTCAGCCTGTGACCAGCCGCGCCTAACCCGTTCATTTTTAATCAAAGTTCCCGGTTCCATGGCCGGGGAGGGTATAACGCCGGTTATCGGCTGTCCCGATAACATTGGTTCTTGACCTTTCCATAACTTTTGTTATTTTAGCGTTATGGAAACGTCGTCACCCATCCTCCGCGCGATCAAACTGGCAGGCGGGTCAGAGGCCAAGCTGGCCTCGCAAATCGGCTTTTCTCAACCGGCAGTTCACAAGGCAAAGACAACCGGGCGTGCAGGCCCGCGTCTCGCCCTTGCGATTCACCGTTTCACTAAGGGGGTCGTTCCAGCCTCCGAAATTCGCCCTGACCTTTGGGCTAAGCCTGAAGATGTGCCGCCAGAACAGGTGGCGTCATGAGCGTCATCGACGTGTTCGGCTGGCACATTTTGACTGGCGGCGATGCAATAAGCGCGATCAACGCACAAAATTGCCTCTACCAACAGGGTCTCGCGACTTACCAGCAACAGCAGAACGTGAGCCATCTGTTTGATGGCAGCCTGAGTCGTTTGCTGGGGCTGCAAAACTCCTATCCATTCCGCTTCCCGCAAACTCGCGCGCAACTCGATGCTCGCCTTGCGAAGTTGAAGATTGATCTTGATGCCGCCCTTAAGCGCAGAGGAATGGCATGAGCGCGGCCATCAACACGGGGGCATGTGCTGACGACCGCGCTGTCAGGAGCGGGGCGGCTCCTATTCGAATCCTCTGCGCGATCGACGCGCCACAAATTCATTCAACGAAACCACGGAGCCATCATCATGGAAGCCGTTCTCGTCGTGGTGTGCGTGTTTCTGACTTTCCCGGCGGCTGTGTTTTGCGCGGGGCTTCTCGTGATCTTCGGTCAATCTCTCATCGAACTGTTTTGGCCGCGCCAACGGCCTCTTCAGTAATTCTTGCAGCTCGGTTGAGGCGCGTCAACGCCTCGGATCGAGCAGGGGTCTTAAATCGATCTTCGTTGTCTCGGTCTCCATGCTCTGAACATGCAGCAGGAGAACCAGTCAATGCATCCATCAGCAACGGATACTTGTGCGAGTAAGTCGATGAACGCGATGTCGGATATTTCGACGATCAACAGGTTCGCCAAGACCCTGGAAGACACAGAGGTCCGCCGTCACGGAATCAAAGCGTCCGACGCAAGGACGCGCATTGCAGGGAAGTTGGGAATCGCTCCGGGCACACTCGAAAACATCCGGAGGCTTCGGACAAAAGTTGTTCCGAACTGGTTGATGAACAGAGTGCGCGCGGAGCTGGTCGCATCCCTGCAACTCGAAATCCAAAGGCTTGAGCATGAAATCAACATCGCTCGCCAAACTGGCGCTGACCATCGTGACGACACGTTGGCATCGGCTGAAACTCAGTTGGCGAAGGCTAAAGCAATACTTCAGGGGGAAGTGACTTGAGCCGCATCGAACATCTTGCCGAGGGAGTCACCCTATACGAGGGCGACTGTCG
>CAYTTD010000398.1:0-2429 GCA_964440595.1 uncultured Gaiellales bacterium | reverse complement strand
CCCCGCTACAGCAATGCGTGTAGCCGAGTAGTAGTGTCGATCTCGTCCCTCGACCCGCTTGAGCTGAAATTCAAGGATCTCAACCTCTACCACAATGTTGTATCGAGTAAATTTGCCCTCGATCATTGGTGCTGTCATCCAACAGTCTGCGGTTGGCTTCGATCCTTGGATATAGGAGATCCGATAACTGTACAGAGGTTCTCCTGTGTCCCACGATGTGAACTGTTTGCCATCCTTTCCCTTCTTGGGAATCGGCCCCTGCATGAGTTGAACCTCGTCAGGTGTAATAGATATGCGTTGCATGAGTGGTCTCCTAGTGGTTGGTTTCAATCAACGGTAGGAGCCTGTCGCCGACAGCGTTGAGTTTTCGCTGAAACCCCTAACACTTTTCTTACAACTCATCGCTGAGAGTGGGGGTGCGCACGCTCGCGCGATCGCACCCCCGACCCCTACCGTGACAAGCCGCTCGTTCCAGTCAGCTAGGACAACTGCTGAGCCATTGCGTCAGCCATGGCATGCTGCATCATCCACAGACCGGCCAGAACGGCGACAGCCACCCACGTTCGCCAGATGTCGTCGATCATGCTTCAACGGTACGCGCCGTCTGCTTGCGTGCGGCATCGCTCGAAACCGCATACATGCGTCGAACAATCGCGCCAGGGCATGTTTCCTGTCCGACCGGTAGGATCGAAGAATCCCCGACAGTCTCGCGTGTGCGCGAGCACGCGTAGGAGCCATGTCCAGACTAACCGACCTCATCAAGCAGGTCGAGCAGCAGAATCCACAACTTGCTGCCGACCTCGGCAAGGAAGTCGGCGCTCTCAGCAAGCGCCGCGCCTTTGGCTTGAACTTTGAGCGTCACACCCCAGAGACTGTCGAGCTACCAGGTCGTCCGGTGCGCCGAGGCGACAAGGTTCGACTTCTCCCTAACCGCAATGACCCAAAGGCTCGCCAAGATCACCGGCTGTGGCGAGTCGCCTCGATCAATCGAACGGACGATGGTCGCATTGCGAACATAGTAGACCTCACCCCAAGTGACGAAGACGGAGAGCGACAGGCCGTTTCAGTAGACGATGTAGTTGTTGTCGCAGAGTTCCGAGACCCGATCTACCCAGGCCTCGTCTCGACAGGCAAGGTTGAACGGGGTGGTGACAAGCCGTATCACACTGTCATCAACTCAGAGAACTTCCACGCCCTTCAAGCCTTGCTCTACACCCATGAAGGCAAAGTCGACGCCATCTACATCGACCCGCCTTACAACACCGGAGCAAAGGACTGGAAATACAACAACGACTACGTAGACGGCGAAGACGCATACAGGCACTCAAAGTGGCTGGCTTTCATGGAACGTCGGCTCAAGCTCGCCAAGCGGTTGCTCAACCCCGACGATTCCGTGCTCATCGTCACCATTGACGAGAAGGAGTACCTGCGGTTGGGGCTCCTGTTGGAACAAGTCTTTCCGTCGGAGCGAATTCAAATGGTTTCGATCCTGACGAATCCCAAGGGCGTCACACGGGGTGGATTTCGACGTGCTGACGAGTACGCTTTTTTTGTGATGATCGGGACAGCAACGCCGGCAAAGCTAGAACTCTCAAATGAATGGCATCCGTCGCCCAAAAAAGCAGCCGCAAGACCTGATGCCGAGGCTGATGACGCGGTACAGGACAGCGGCCCGGGAGAGGAACCAGCATGGACTTCGATGATGCGCCGCGGCACAAACGCTGCGCGGTCTGATCGTCCAACGATGTTCTACCCAATCTATGCTGATCCGGAGAATCGACGGATCATTGAGGTTGGAGAGCCGTTGCCTGCCGGAACGGATGAGGCGCCTGAAAAGCCGGGTTTGGTTGCAATCCTTCCGCTTCGAAGAAATGGAAGCCAAGGGCGCTGGCAGGTTGGTAGAGACGAGCTGATCGCGCGAATCGAGCAAGGTCGTGTACGTCTGGGACGAGCAACCGGCTACGGATTCGTCGTCAATTATCTTCCAGACGGTGCGTATGCAGACGTCCTGTCTGACAAGTTTGAAATTGCCGGTCGTGCCGACGACGGATCCCTTATTGCGAACGCCGTCGACAACACCAACATTTTTGTGGCACCCACTCAATGGAAAGTTACAGCACATAACGCCTCTGAATACGGGTCGTCACTCCTAGGAGTCATCCTCCCAGGCCGCCAATTTCCATTCCCGAAGTCCTTGTATGCAGTCGAAGACGCACTCCGGTTCGTTGTGGCACACAAGCCAGATGCACTCATTGTCGACTTCTTCGCCGGTTCTGGAACCACGGCGCACGCTGTTATGCGACTCAATAAGCAATACGGTGGTCAGCGCCGTTCTATCAGTGTCACCAACAATGAGGTTTCGGCCGACGAACAAGAGCGCCGGCGAGACAAGGGATTGCGTCCAGGCGATGATGAATGGGAGGCTCTTG
>CAYTTD010000397.1:0-2435 GCA_964440595.1 uncultured Gaiellales bacterium | reverse complement strand
ACGTCGGTGCGAATGGCGAAGTGATGGGGGCCAGCGGCGGCGGCGAAGGAGCCGGAACGGGTGACGGCGGCACTGAAGGTGGTGGAGACGGCATCGTCATCGAAGCAGCGTTTACGGACGCTGCAGGCCACAACAATAATGGTAACGGTCTAGCCAATGTCGACACCGATCGCGCGGCGCCAACTCCAAACGCGGCTAATGCTGGTGTGGTGATTCCAGCCGGCGGAACAGTCAAAGCTGAAGGTGTAACAATCGTAGATGGTGTGCCGGTTGATCCGTCCGGAAATCCAATACCGGAAGGTCAGAGTGGATTTACGTCTGCGGGCGCAGCCGAATTACCGGCGGGAGCACCCACAGACAGCGCCAACCCATTCATGTATGTCGATAGTGCCAGCGGCGAAGTGTTCTTCCACAATCCTACGGATCAGGAAGTCGTATTCACCGATCTTGGAGATGACGGAACTGCTGAATGGTTTAACTCCTCTAGCGCTGCTCCAGCCGAAGAGACTGATGAGGCGGATCCAGCACCCGCAGAGTCGACCACGCCTGCAGGCACAACTACGACCACAACCACGACTACGCCACCAGCAAACTAGTCATCAGCGGGTCAATGACTTCGGATCCATGGCATCTCGAATGCCATCACCAATGAAGTTCACGCTCAGAACGGTGGTGGTGATCGCAAACGCAGGAAAGATTGCCAGCCACCAGTACTGGAGAATGGTAAACAGATCCTTGGCGTCGTTAAGCATGTTGCCCCACGTAGCAGTCGGAGGCTGAACACCAAAGCCCAGGAAGCTCAGCGCACTCTCTGAAAGTATTGCGCCCGACACTGCGAAGGTCGCAAACACAGCAATCACAGACACCGTATTTGGCATTATGTGAACGAACATGATTCGACCGTGGCCTGCGCCAAGAGCTCGCGCCGCCTCGCAGAACTCCTGTTGCCTCAGACTGAGCACCTGGCTGCGAACCATTCGCGATACGCCAAGCCAACCAAGCAAACAGAGCACCACAATAATTCGCCAAGCCTCAGGGATGCTCTTGAATACTGGCCCAAGCTTAGAGTCAGGCGACGCAACAAGAACAGCAATCGCAATTAGCAGAGGAATGCTTGGAACCGTCATAAGAACGTTTACGATCCACATCAATATGCCGTCAACCTTGCCGCCGAAATAGCCTGCCATGACCCCAACTACCGTACCTGTGGCTGCGCTGATCAATGCAACAAAGATACCGATTACAAGAGAAGTCCGCCCAGCAGAAACAAGCCTTGCAAGAACATCACGACCGATCGTGTCGGTACCAAGAGGGTGAGCCGCACTCGGACCCGTCGCCTTAAGAAGCTTCATGTCGATTGCGGCTGGATCCTGCAGCACAAAGGGCATGAACGTGCAGATCACGATCATTGAGAGTAGCACGCAAAGCCCGATAAACGCCATTCTGTGTGACCGGAATCCCATCCAGATCATCGCCCATTGCGATCTTGCCGGAGTGCCAAGCTCCTGAACATCCAGATCTCCGCCAAGCTGTGCCGGCAACACTGACGGACGCCTTAGCTCCTGCGCCTGACGAGGAGCCTGCGGAAACCCACTGATTGTGCCTTGAACGCTGGTCATCAACCGACCCTCACTCTCGGATCAAGTATCGGATAGAGAATGTCACTGACCGTATTTGCGATCAGCACGAGCATCGTTGCAATCATCACAATCGCGAGGGCAACGACAACGTCTTTCTGCATAACGGAATCAAGCAACAGGTTGCCCATACCTGGTAGCGCAAACACTCTTTCGGTAATGGTCGCACCGCCGAAAAGCAGCGCAAGGTCAATCGTCATGATGGTGACAATTGGCAATAGTGAGTTTCTCATCGCGTGCCAGATGAATACCCGGCGCCCCGGCAACCCCTTCGCAATGGCACACTTGATGTAGTCACTGCCGAGAACAGTCAACAATTCACTTCGCAGATAGCGGCTCCACCCAGCAACCTGCAACAGGCTAAGCGCAGTGACAGGCAGTGCAAGACGCTGAAAGACCTCCACCGGCGTTCTCACGCATGCGAGTACATCTGGAATACAAGATGGCGCGCCACCAGTGTAAAACACCAGCGTTCCACCCAAAGCATCCTGCATCTTCAGCGCGCCAAGCTGCAGCAGAAGACCAAGGAAAAAGCTAGGCGTTGCCATCATCAGAAACGTTGAAAACGTCGCAATGTAATCAGCTTTCGAGTACTTGTGAACAGCAACGTATGCACCAATAGGTACAGCAATGATCAGCGACATGATCATCGATAATCCTGTAAGCATCAACGTAAGTGGCAGTCGCTCGGCGATCATCTCTCGCGCAGGACGCTGAGTCTGAATGCTTGTGCCAAAGTCACCTTTCACGAAACCGGTTGCCCATTTTTTGTACTGCACGGGAAGCGGCTTATCCCAC
>CAYTTD010000396.1:0-2439 GCA_964440595.1 uncultured Gaiellales bacterium | reverse complement strand
CACTTAGATCAAGCTGTACGTCCTTGACCACCTTACCGTCAACGGTAACGTCGACGCCTTCTGTCCTTGCGGATGCTCTCTCATCCAGGTTCCACCCCATCAGTGAGCACATAGTGATGGAAAAAAGAACCGCAATACAGATCGCTGAGAGCGTTTGTGCACGACGTGCAAGCTTGATTGCGACTTCCCCATCCATCATGGAAATTATCGGCAAAACAGCAGGATTCTTGAACTTATGGTTGATGGACGTCGTCAAGCTCATCAGAACTGTCTTCGTTCCACAGCTCGTCGTCATCCAAATACTGCATCCACCTTTTTCGTCTGCGCCTCATCAAACCGACTACTGGAATAGCCAGCGCGACCACCAATACGAGGTACCACCACCACGGTGGAGAGATGGTTAATGCCGGAAAGCCAATCGTCTCGGTATTGTCATCTGACCGTACTTTGGCTGACGCTTCAAATCGCCCAAACAACGGAATGTCAGACCAGGTGCCGCGGATGCGTCGCTTACCACCGCGTAGAACAAGAGTCGGTTTTATTTCGATGGTTGCCACTCTGCTGCCAAAAACGCTGTCGATGGTAAATTTGCCCGAGATGTGATCGTTCACGGTGCCACGATTGTCGACGTCGAACTCAAAAGTCGCAAACTTGGCATTGCCGAAAATGAAGCTGTCGGCGAGTCTGGGGTTCGTTAACCGAAGATCGTGCTTTACTTCACCGGGGATTGTGGGATAGATCTGGATCAGCGCCGCAGTGTTGGCGACGATTTTGAAGCCGCCTGACTTTCCGGCCTCGGTTTTACTCTCTTTGAGTGACTTGATCCCAACCAGCACGCCACCAAAATTCGTACCTACAGGCGCGTTTGGTGGTGGTTCAACGCGAATACGCACGGTGGTCTCAGTCATGGGAGGCAACCTGAATGATTCATGTTCAGGGAAAATCCACTCACCGGCTCCAAATTTGCTGTTTTGCCCAGGTGAAACAAAGGATTCAGCATCTCTAGCAGGCACCAGATCTGTTGGCTCCAAATCAATGATCACCGGATTTTCCGACTTGTTAAGCAGGTTCGCATCAATGAATTGGGGTGCGCCGGATGCGGCTTCACCCTCCCATACTGTTGGGGATATTACGGTTAAGCCGTCGGGTTCGATTCCCCGGGCCGCTTTGATTATCGGTCCTCCAGCGCCGGTTTTCCCGCCAGGCGCTGCGGCGCTCGCCAAATCGCCGGTAGTCAAAACCAGCAGGCTGCATGCCAAAACAATGTGAAAAAAATTGACTATGTGTGCGAAGCGCATCAAGGTAAACATTACATCGCAGGTCGGCGATGCTGCCGATAACTTACCTTGATCGTCTGCGATCTAAACTGCGGGTGGGCGGCAACTGGGATTCATTAGAGGGTGGTGGCAAGAAATCTTGCGATACCCTGGTAATCGCCGGCTTCCTGGGGATTCTTTGGCTGACCACCAAAGGCAAATCTGCAGGTAGAGTTTGCCGTTGCGGCAGCGACGTGACAAGCGTCATCAGCAGCAGTACCAGTGGATTCCAGAATCGGGTAGAAATCGTCGTCTCCCGCTTCTGCGGTGCCCGCTGCTTGGGCATTATCGACGTTCCAGTCTGCGGCCGCATCGCCGCCGATTGCGTCCATGATTATTCCGAATTCGCCTGCAGCCAATGCGCCTGCGCCCGCACCCTTGTTGTCAAATCTTGCCTGTGCAACCTGACAGGTGTCTGTTGCAGTCTGGTAACCAACTGTAACGTCGCGGTCACCGCAGAAAAAATGACCATCGAGAGGAGCAATTGTATTGTTGTCGTTTACTTCGAGTTTGGCACCGTTTGTAGCGTTCGTGATGAATTGAACCGTGCAGGTTGGGGTTACAAGTTCGGACCCGCCAGAAGTAAAAGACGAGCCAAAGGTCGCAATGTTGTTGGTGCCACCGGTACAGGGGTTGGCTGATACCGAGATGGATTGTGAAACCGTCCCGTTTACGGTGACGTCCTGGTTGGATGTCGCGGCCGTTGAAGGTTGTACTACCGAGAAGCCTGCAACGATAAGTCCGCTTACCGCGATCACTGCCACAGCCGGCACCCACTGCCAAAGGCTGGACGTTTTTCTTATGGTGCTGCTAGACGGCATAGGTTCTCCCCCAAAGAGTTGTCGTTCCTCTTAAGTTGTCGGCAACTAAACATAGAAACTTTAGTAATGCGATTGGAACTGTCAGCTCTACACATTGGAGATTGACCCTCAAGATACAGATCGGATCTGCCGATAACGAATGAGTGTAATTGATTTCGAAGATGCTCAAAATTGATTGCACTGTCCTGGGGGAGGAATTAACCGTGGCAACTAAAACCAAAAGCATGCAACGTCAGTTTTTGATGTGGCTTCCAATGCTTATGCTGTTGGGGGCCGCGATCCTTTCGTTGGCTGGTGTATCC
>CAYTTD010000395.1:0-2468 GCA_964440595.1 uncultured Gaiellales bacterium | reverse complement strand
CATTCGCATGATTTAAGCTGGAGGACGCGGAGTTCAGTTCAGCGCTGTCAACACTGTCGCTCAGGCTCTGAGGGTGTGTGACGCCGATGTCAAGATTCATATCGGTTCAAAGCTCACTCGAGGTCTAGGGGCTGGTGCTGATCCTTCCGTGGGACGTGAGTCAGCGATGGAGAGCCGTGACGAACTAAAGGAGGCGTTGAAAGGCGCTGACATGGTGTTCGTAACCGCAGGTGAAGGTGGAGGAACCGGAACAGGAGCAGCTCCCGTTATTGCGGAACTGGCACGTGAGATGGGCGCTTTGACTGTTGGCGTTGTAACCAAGCCATTTGGTTTTGAAGGCAAGAAGCGCATGGTTTCGGCCGAGGACGGAACCAAGGCACTCACCGAAAAAGTCGACACTCTCATTGTCATTCCCAACGACAAGCTGCTTCAGGTAGTTGAGAAGCAGACATCTATCGTAGACGCGTTTCGCATCGCGGATGATGTGCTTCGTCAAGGCGTTCAGGGCATTACCGATCTGATCACGGTTCCGGGGCTGATCAACCTCGATTTCGCTGACGTCAGAACAATCATGCGGGATGCAGGTTCAGCGCTTATGGGGATCGGAACCGCAAATGCGGAAAATCGTGCAGCAGAAGCAGCCAAGGCAGCTATTTCATCTCCACTGCTTGAATCCAGCGTGGAAGGAGCAATGGGCATTCTTCTCAACATCACAGGCGGACCAGATCTGGGGCTGTTCGAGGTAAATGAGGCTGCTGAAATAATCTCAAGTGCTGCTGACTCCAGTGCCAACATTATTTTTGGAGCAGTGATCGATGAATCCATGGGGGATGAGGTCAGGGTTACCGTCGTGGCAACAGGCTTAAACAGAAAGAGCGGTAGACACGATCATCCGGCAAGGGCGATGGCAGGTCGTGGCAGTGATGAGGCGCCGCGGGGCAGGGGATCTTCAAATGCCAGTGGTGACGACGACCTCGACATTCCTGCGTTTTTGAGAGACTAAGGAGAGGCTGAATGCAAAGCAATGGCTTGTAATCCCCTGATCATCGAAATTGCGAATGATGCAGGGGAGCTCCTCGCATCAAGATTTGGAAACCCAGGCTCCATCAGCTTGAAGGGTGCTGCAGACGATGATGGATTCGTACGCGACCTGGTTACCGAAGTTGATCACCTTTGTGAAGAGCTGGTGCTTGACCGCATTTTTTCCGCATTCCCGAACGCCGTCGTATTAGCGGAGGAGGGGGGAGTCCATACGCGACAAACCGAGTCTGCTTCACAGATGGATTATGTTCCCGAAGAAATTGAAGACCTTTGGCTTGTTGACCCTTTGGACGGCACGATTAACTTTGCCCACGGTATTCCGCTTTTTTGCGTGTCAATTGCCAGATACCGCTTTGGACAACCGCTTGAGGGAGTGATCCATGCGCCAGTCCTGGGGGAAACACACACGTTCAGCTGGCCAGACCATGCAACGTTCAATGGCGATGTGGTTCTCTCCAGTGGGTGCCGCCGAGTGGAGGAAGGTGTTGTGCTGATCGGCGGCAAGATCGGATTTGACTCACCTGTTGCTACCAGATTCAGGCAATGGCGTCGTTTGGGATCTGCCGCACTGAGCCTGGCATGGGTTGCCTGCGGCAGAATCGATGCCTACGTCAACTATGAATCACTGAACCCATGGGATCTCGGAGCCGGTGTGCCGATGATCCAGTGCGCTGGCGGGTTAGTGTCAAACAACACGAGCGGTAGCTGGAATCCGGTGTTGCATGGTACCTCTGGTGTCATTGCATCAGGTGCGCAAATACACAGTGATGTTCTCGAGCTGTGTCCACGCTGATGTATGCGTTCAACGTGATCAGGGCATAATGTGCATAATGCACCTCGTTAATCGGGCAAACAAAATACTCTTGGTGGGCACGTTGTTGCTTACGATCGCCTTTGTGGTGTTCCTGTTATCAGATAGCGCCAAGGCAAATGCTGAGCAGTCGACAAGCAAAACGGAGCTACCTGGTGATCTCGCAGGGCGTATCGACAGCTATCTCGCGTCTCGCGGATCGCCGATGGCGGGGTCTGGAGCTGCATTTGTTTCCTCTGGGGCGCGTTGGCAGATAGATCCACGGTTGCTCGTGGCGATTGCAGGCGCAGAAAGTAGCTTTGGCAGCATCACTTGCGCACCATTTAATGGTTGGGGGTGGGGATGCCCCAACGGTCCTTACAATTTTTCATCCTGGGCAGAAGGAATCGAAGCAGTATCACGCGGTCTCAGAACTAACTACCTGAACGAGGGTAGAACTTCCGTTGCTCTTATCCATGCAAAGTATGCACCCTTGGGGGCGGCAAACGATCCAACAGGCCTTAACTCGAATTGGACGATAAATGTTTCCAGATTTCTTGTTGAGCTTGGTGGCAATCCAGCTGACGTTGATATTTCTGACGGTTCAACGATGCAACAGATTCCCCTAGGGCCCTTA
>CAYTTD010000394.1:0-2480 GCA_964440595.1 uncultured Gaiellales bacterium | reverse complement strand
TCGTTGATTGCGGAGTGTGATCCAGGCCGCATCAGACAGGTTTTATTCAATGTTCTTGGCAACGCCGCAAAGTTCACGACAGCGGGAATGATAAGGCTGCGATTGTCGCAGGTTGAAGACACAGTCGAGTTTCTTGTTGAAGACACAGGACCAGGAATTCCGTCAATTGACCTCGAACGGATCTTCGAATCCTTCTTTCAGTCAGACGCTGCGCAGGCTCGAACACCAAGGGCAAGTGAGGGGGCTGGTTTGGGGCTGGCAATAACCCGTCAATTGGTTCACTTGCATGGGGGAAGCGTTGAGATAGATTCAAATGAGGGGCAAGGGACAAGAGTGAGGATAATGATTCCCCTGGAGGTAAAAGGTGGGGTTTGAAATTCTTGTAGTCGAGGATGAGCCTATGACCAGGCGAATGATGCGACGAGTGCTGGAGAGGCGTGGGTATGTAGTTCGGGAAGCAGCCGATGGGCGTTCGGCCCTTGATGCGGTTGAGGAGTCAATGCCTGACGCAATGCTTCTCGACCTGCGGATGCCCGGTGAGTTGAGCGGCGTCGAAGTAGCCCAAAAGCTTAAGGGTGACGCAGCAACCAGAACCCTCCCGATAATTGTGGTTAGTGCGAGTACAAATACGGACGCCCGCAACGTCGTCGCCGAGGCTGGAGCTGACGCGTTTGTCGAAAAACCGGTCGACTTCGACGAGCTTTACTCAGTGCTGGAAGGTGTGCTTTCAGGTTCATAGACCGCTACCTGAATCATCGCGCCTTTAATATCTTCTGTTGTTGGCATTATCAGGGACACGTTGTCTCCAGCGGCTCTCGCCAACCTGTTGCAAAGAATGTTCAGATACTCAGGCGTTGAATGTTTTGTTGCGATACCATCATTCTGAAGAGCGATCTTCAGTGACTTTCCGTGCGAGTTGTTCGGTGAATCATCGATACGGATGGTGGCTACGGTTTCGCCGTCTGATTGCAATGACAGAGTGTGAGCAACGTCACAAATCAACCGCTCAAAGATGGTTGCGTTGATTTCCGACGACATCTTTATGGCGTGCATCGTGGTTGGCGTGTCTTCGCTTAGTCTCGTTCGGGCTCCCTCGCGTTTTGCTCGTTTCAACGCGGTGGCGACAATCAAAACTGTGTCTTCAATCCAGGGTGGTTCCGTCGTTCGGATTTCCAGTCGGGCAGAAGCGATCAGGCATTCCAGCGTTACGCAGATATCGCGGATTGCCTCTGCAGTATCCGTAAGTAGCTCAGGGGGTAACTGCTCATTTGCATTAGCCAGTTCGGCAACCATGGCCATGCCTGATTTGGCAACACCAGCAGTGCCTCGCAAAGAGTGAGCCAGCTGATCGATTGAACGGGCAGTGATGCTATCGGTTGTTAAACTGTTCATCAGGGTAGATATTCAATTCGCTGTGTTACGTTGTGGATCGGAATGATACAAAGCATCGGCAAATATGCACGGCAGCTTCAATGATGTATGCAGGAGAACCTATGAAGCGACCTATCGGAATTCTGATGTTCGTATTATCTGTCACGTTGCTGATTGGTGCGTGCGGTAGTGGCGGAGGCGAAAAAGGCGTGGTTACCAAAGAAAAGGAGCGCAGCATTGAGGATCCCGGATTCGTAAAAAGCTCAGACATAAAGGGAGCAAGGGTCTCGGCGGAAGAGCCTAGTGAGCCTGGTGATGTGGTAAAGGTTCGAATAAGCGAGTACCAGATATTGGTTGAGCCAGAAGAGGTAGCTGCTGGAACAATCACATTTGCGATTGACCACGAGGGCAAGGATCAGCACGACGTTGTAATCATGCAGACGACAACCTCGCCTGATGAGCTACCGCTTGAAAAAGGAAAGCTGGTTTTGGATTCAGTAATAGGAGAGGTACAGGATATTGTTCCGGGCGCCCGAACGGCCTACCTCACTATTGACGCGGTAAAGAACGGTGGCGTTGTTCTCGTTGACCCCGATGACTACCAGGCAGGCATGTACGCGCAGGTGGACACCAGGTAGTGAATCATGGCGTGTCTGGTGCAAAGACCTCAAAGGTAATCGGGGCATAGTAGTTGCCAGGAGCCTGCGCGGGAGTTGTGCGCAGGCCGAAGCGCAGAGCGACGTTAACGTTGGTAGTGGTGCTTGCGGTCGACACGACTCTTCCGTTTGCTCCCAGGGCGGGGATGGCATACCAGGGGTCCGTGTCTGTCGTGGTACACGTGTTGTTGGAATCTTCGGTCCAGACGGCTGTCGCGCCCGCGCCTGACACATCGCGCAGGCAGGCAGCGAAGAGTCCGGCGTTTGCGTATGTCCAGTCATTATCAGCGCCGGCGTTGTCGTTCTCCCAGTCCGGAACCGAATAGGAGTTGTCGAGTCGGGTGAACAGGTAGTCGAAGTTGCCGAATCCGTTATCTACGTAACACACTCCGACTATTCCTCCATCCTGCGATTCTATTTGTTCAGTTATTCCCTCGTTATTGTTGTTGAACC
>CAYTTD010000393.1:0-2487 GCA_964440595.1 uncultured Gaiellales bacterium | reverse complement strand
CGTTCAGGAGTTCATCAAGGAATCTGCAGGGGAAGACCTGCGTGTTGTGGTCGCCGCTGGTGGAGTGATTTCAGCAATGAAACGCACAGGAGCGGCGGGGGAATTCAGGGCAAATGTTCACCAGGGTGGTAAAGGAGAAAAGACAAAGCTTTCTCCAGCCGAGAGGCGAATTGCACTGAAGGCTGCCCGAACCGTTGGTCTGCCTGTGGCGGGCGTGGACCTCCTCAGATCACAACGTGGTCCACTGGTAATAGAGGTTAACGCATCACCGGGCTTTGAAGGCATCGAAACAGCCACAGGAGCAGACGTCGCTGGACGAATAATCGCCTGGGTTGAAAGTGCTCTGCCGCAAAAGCGCAGGCGCGACCGTGTTGGTGCCTGATTCAGGAGTGACCTGCGACGGAATTGGGTAGGGGTTGATTCATGGAGCGACCTCACGGCGAAAACAAATACGCAAAAATCGTCAGTAATCGTAAGTTCGACTACCTGATCATGGGCATGATTATCGTCAACGCACTGTTGATAGGGGTTGGCACCTACCCATCGATGGCGGACAATCTAGGAACGCTTGATCTGATCGACCGCATAATCCTCTTCCTGTTTACGATAGAGGTAATTCTACGGTTTGCCGCTGCTGACTTCAGCGTCAGGAAGTGGGGCTCAAGCTATGGCAACCTCTTTGACTTCTTCATCGTTGCTGCAGCCTGGATTCCCGGTATTTCGTCGCAGTCAACCATCCTACGAATCCTCAGGCTCGCGCGTGTTGCTCGCATGTTCAAATTTCTCACCGACGTGACGATAATGTTTGATGGACTCAAAAGATCTTTTAAACCAGCGGCAGGACTATGTGTGATGACGACGCTGCTGGTTTACGTTTACGCGATCCTGGGATGGAGCTTTTTTGGAGAGTCAGACCCCGAAAGGTGGGGAACAGCCGGAACGGCATCCATGACTATGTTCAACCTGCTTACGTTGGAAGGCTGGAATGAAATTTTCTACACCAGCGCCGAAAAAACTGGCCAGTTTCATGCTATGGCCGTATTCATTATCAGCTTCATTCTTATCGGCACGTTTGTGGTGGTGAACCTGCTGATCGGCGTTGTACTCACCAGTCTTGAAGAGGCCCGCAAACACCATCTGAGCCAGGACACGTCACCTAGGATTGCTGACGCAGTTGAAGATGTTCACGCCGCTTTGGACGCGCTCGACGCTGAGTTCAAGAAGCTCTACTCAAATCATTCGTCATCAAAACAACAGGAAATCAAGGCTGGATCCGCAGTCGCGGATTAAGAGGCCTGTCTCGCATGGACCGATGGTCTGTCACTTTCTTCTTTATGCGCTGCAGCGCATTGTCAACGGTCTTGGCTTCGCAGTTGAGAAGAAGCCCGATCTCATCGTAGCTTCGGCCATCAAGATACCCGGACAACACCTGCGCCTCGAGATCGCTCAGCTTGGCTTCCAGACATTCAACAAGACTTCTGAGCTCCTGTGTTGAGATCACCTGTGTGACCGGATCATCAACACGAGAACCAGCAATTGTATCTCCAAAGGCACCGTCAAACTCATTCTCATCCTGACCTGCCGGGGTCTGAGCAAATGAGACATAGCCGTTAAGGGGGGTATGTTTGTTGCGAGTAGCGGTCTTGATCGCCGTAATTATCTGTCTCGTGATGCAAAGTTCTGCGAAACAACGAAAGCTGACTTCCTTCTCGCGCCGAAAGTCTCTGACCGCCTTGTATAGGCCTATCATGCCTTCCTGCACCAGATCATCGCTGTCTCCCCCTGCGAGGAAATAACTTGAAGCCTTGATCTTTACAAAAGACATATATCGACGCAGCAACGCATCCATAGCTTTGGAGTCGCCGCGACGAGCTCGCTCAACCAGCCGCTGCTCCTCGCCATCGGCAACCATTCGGGAGTATTGACGCGAAGCCTCGCTCACTTCATCCCGTTGCCACTCAACTGACTGCATATATACCCTCCAGTTCAACAGCACTGCTGTTCCCCATCCCGAAGCACCCACACTGCCCGGACTAACCCTCTACCAGAGGCTTATCTATTGGTTGAAGACCTCCCCAGGACCTCAACCTTAACCCTCAAGTTCAGGTTCAGTGTCTGAGACATTATCTCCTTGACCGGACACAGTCAAAACCTTCAACCTTGAGATTAGGTTGAAGTATATGGAATGAAGTAGATGCATGCGCGTCAGATTCGATAATGATCAGCTTGATAAACAGCTTCGTTGACGAACCACCTCAAATGCAAGAACCGCCGCCCCGGTACTTACATTTAGAGAAGACACACTTCCTGACATCGGGATTGAGATCAGTTGGTCACACTTTTCCCGCACCCGTGGACGAATCCCGCTCCCCTCGCTGCCCATCACCAGCACCGAATGATCAGTCATCTCTGCCTGGGTATACGGCAATTCGCTGTGCTCACTTGCGCCATAGTCCCAAAATCCCGCGTCTTTCAGATGATCAATGG
>CAYTTD010000392.1:0-2502 GCA_964440595.1 uncultured Gaiellales bacterium | reverse complement strand
ACTTTCATCTTTTTTCTTCTTATGGTCCATGTGCTTGTAGCCAGGCGTCGACGCCTGATAATGCGCCAAGCGCCAAAACCGATAGGAACCAGAGCGGCGATGCCAAGGTTGATCCACTTGATCCAGGTGCCGACCGATTTTTCTTCAAAGTCAAGCTTGCGGCTGCTCTTGCCCTTGATCTTGATAGCGTCAAGCGAAGACTCCTGCGATAGCCACGAGATGGATTCCATGCCGAATGCAAGGCTTTCCGGTGATCGCTGAAGTGACTCGTCAGTCAGGATGTCTGAGTCACCTACGACGATCATTCGAGTCACCTTGGGCTTTTTATCATCCTTGCTCCTGGTTGCTTTCGAAGACAATGCAACAGCCATTGTGTGTTTCTTGAGACTGCTTTGCGAGAATTCCTGTTGTGGGTCGATTGAGAACGGTGCTTTGAGTGCTCCGGCATATTTGGTTGTGGTCAACAGCTTCTCAGACGTGAATCCCTTGTCTTTCAGAGTATCCTGATCAACGTATACCGAGCTTGCCCACTGCATGACAAGACCTTCAATATCGCGTGTTATCGGGCTTGACTTTGAGGCGGGTACACGCGGCCAAAGTGCATAGGGAGCCATGTAGCTCATGCCACCACCGCCACCAAAGGTCACGGTTGCGTTTGACTGAAGGTCGTAGATCATGTTCTTGCCAACCTCAACTCCCCACGGTTCAAGGAAGTCAGCAAAACTTTCTTTGTTCTCTTCAGCCATGCCGTACTGCTGGTTGACGTTTACCTGATCAACCATCACCATTGCCGAGCCACCATCGTCAAGATACTTCTTGATTACTGATCGCTGTTTCTTGCCAATCTTGCGGCTTGGGCCCGTGATTACCAGTGTGGCAGTGTCTTTTGGAATCTTCAGCTTCTCCTCCTCGGCGGCAATCGGTGAGACCTCAAACTGTCTGCCAAGTTCCTTCTGCAGAGCCTGGTAGCTTGTCGAAAGCTCCTTGTCACCAAATCCGGTCAGGAAGCCGACCTTGGTTTTTTTGTCGTTTGTCAGTGACGAGATGATGCTTGTGAGCTGGTATTCGAGGTCGCCAGTGTCCTGGATGAAGGGGATTGCCTCCTTCTTCCCGCCGTAAGACACTACAATTCCGAGGAATCCTTTTTTGAGCTTGAACTCCTCATCACCAACGACGTTGAATTGAACTTCCTGAACGCCGCGCGTTCGAGCTTCCTCAGCGATATCCTTGTTGCCGTTGGGATTCTTTGTCTTGACCTTGATATTGCCTTTGCCGAGAGTCCGGTAATCGCGCAACGTGTCGTTCACCTCACGCATTACCGGCTGTAGCTGGGCAGGCAGCTCGCCGGACGCGTAGAGAGTTACGTTTACAACATCATCAAGATCGCCAAGACGATCTTTGGTAGCTGCGCTAAGCGAGTACCGGTTACCATCTGTCAGGTCGGCCCGCCCGGGAATGCGACCACCAACGATATTGGTGAGAATCGTGATGCCAATGAACAGGCCAATACCTACCTGATAGCTGCGATATAGAGCTTTGCGGCCGCCGTACCTGCGCCTTAGCAAAAGAAGGTAGGCAAATCCGAGAAACATCGCCACCATTGACGCAAAGTACCAGAGATCGCGAACATCAATAACGCCCCTCGCCATCGAAACAAAGTGGCTGAATACCGAAAGTCGCTCGAAGAATGGAGCGAGTGACAAAGGAATCCTTGCCGTAACCAGATCATGTCCTGCAGTTATCAGGAGGAAAGATGTCGCCGCGGTGACGAGCAGGGAAGACATCTGGCTTGAGAGCAGTGTGGATACAAAAATACCCAAGGCAATCAGGACCATTGCCAGCATTAGCGCTGCCAGGTATTGACCAAATACAACTGCCCAATCGAGGTTATCGTAGCGCGAAAAGCTGATGGCAATTGGTCGCGTAGAAAGAAGGAGGATAGCCGTCAGTGTGGTCGACGCAAAGAATTTTCCCAGTAGTAGTTCCCGGTCACGAAGTGGGTGCGTTAACAGAAACTCCAGGGTGCCTTCACTCTTCTCCTGTGATATCGAGCCCATTGTGATTGCCGGGATCAGTAGCAGAAAAAGCCACGGCAGCATCTCGAACAATCCGCGCAGCGAGGCTTCGCCGACCAGAAATACGGATCGAAAAAACAGGAACTCCCACAGGAGCAGAAAAATGACGGCAACGATGTAGATGGTTGCACCATCAAAGTAACTTCGTAGCTCTTTTCGTGCGACTGAAATTGTATTTGTGATCATGCCAGTGCCTCCTCGCCCTTCCTGGAATTCGCATCATCGCCTGTCGATTGCTCGTCATTACCAGGTTCGATTGAGCCCCCAGCGGAGGTAAGCTGGTGAAATACGTCTTCGAGCTTGTTTTCTTCTTCAAGCAGCTTCCAGATCACCCAACTGCGATCGGCAGACAATTTTGAAAGTTGAGGTCTGATCTCAGATTTCTCATCTACGTTGATTGCGAGCGTTATCCGATCTGCCTTTCAGG
>CAYTTD010000391.1:0-2506 GCA_964440595.1 uncultured Gaiellales bacterium | reverse complement strand
TCAGATTCGCTAGGGTTGATTTTCCAGCACCCATCATGCCTATCAGCACGATCGTGCGGCAGGCGCTATCTCTGGGCGTCATCCAGACCCCTTCACAAATGAAACGCGGTCACAGTAGCTCTGCCAGGCACTTTCGACGTCCACCATGGCTTGCATTCCAAGTCGGCTCGAATCACCTTTGCGATCTCAAGAGCGATTACCGCCTCGAGTACGATTGCAGCGGCTGGCACGGCACAAACGTCGGATCTCTCGATGTGAGCTGCAGCGGGTTCTCCAGTAGAAAGATCCACCGTATCAAGCGGCGACATCAGAGTAGGCAAGGGCTTCATCCACGCGCGCACAACTACGTCTTCGCCGTTGGTCATTCCTCCTTCAATGCCACCAGCGCGATTTGTGTATCGGCGCACGCCCATGCCAGCAACACCCTTGTCATCGGGCACAATGGCATCGTGCACTTCACTGCCAAACCGACCGGCGCTCTCAACTCCATCACCAATCTCTACTGCCTTGATTGCGGGTACGGTCAGCGCCGCAGAAGCAAGCCGACCGTCAAGCCTTTCGGCCGCAGTTACGTAACCACCGATGCCGGGAGGAAGACCCCAAACCCTGACCTCGATCTGACCACCCAGAGTGTCACCTTTTTTACGGGTTTCAGCGACCTCTTCATCGAAATAGGTGGTCATTTCAGGATCCGAACACCGGTATGGGGAGGATCGAATTGTCTCGGCCTGCTGCTGCTGCATCAGGAGCCTGCTCTTGTCACTCGAGACACTTCCGATCGACAGCACGTGACCACACATATCAACGCCAAGGGCGTTGAGAAACTGAATGGCTAAGGCACCACCTGCGGTCCTCGCGGCTGTCTCGCGCGCGCTTGCGCGCTCGAGCACTGGGCGCAACTCGGTGAATCCACCCCTCGCCATGCCAGGGAGATCGGCATGGCCTGGCCTTGCTGCTGATGCCGGCCTGTCACGCCATGTTTCACCAGAGGTCCTTGCCTGTTGCCAGATAGAAAGCGTGTCTTTCCACCAATCATCGTTACCGATGGTAATTGCTATTGGGCTGCCCAGCGTTATGCCGTGTCGTACGCCCGAAGTGATGTGTGCAACATCCATGTTGGTGAGCCTGTGTCTGGCGCCACGCCCCTTTACTGACCTCCGGGCATCCAGCATCTCATCGATCATCTGGCGATCGAGCGCAAGCCCAGCAGGCATACCTGTTAACACGGCAGTAAGGCATTCACCGTGCGATTCACCTGCAGTTGTAAGAATTAACTCAGCGATGCACGGATAATACACTCAAGTGACCACCGCTTTTGCCGTGGGGATCAGATCAATCTCTAACCAAACATCGCGCTGCTGTCGCCGCTCGATGCGCCGCCACTATAGGGGTCGCCGTAGCTACTACCTGATCCTTCACCCGAAGAGCTCTTTACGACCTTCTTCAGCTTGATCT
Source organism: uncultured Gaiellales bacterium (assembly GCA_964440595.1). GTDB lineage: Bacteria > Actinomycetota > Thermoleophilia > Gaiellales > SKUG01 > CAYTTD01. The sequence continues at coordinate 1,051 of CAYTTD010000391.1, read as the reverse complement.
TGTAATTGACGCCTTCGTCCTGGTTCAGCATCTTCCATGTCTCGCCAACCGACAGCTCTACTGCGTCACTACCGTCGGCAAATTCTCCAGCGATCAACGATATCTCAACATAGTCGGACTTGATTTCTGTCAGTTCAAACATGGGATCTGACTCTGGAAACTGCGCGCCTTTATCGAGTGTGAAGGTCTTTCCATCAATGCTGATTTTTGCCGGGCCATAGGTGTAGGAGACCTTTGACGAAGTATCTGTTTCCGAAACCGTCGAGTCGGTGGTTCCTCCGCTTACATCTTTTGACGCCTCTGCGTTCAGTGAATCAACGGCGGCCTGCTCGCTATTCTCTTTGTCCGATTCATCAGTAACGAACAAGCCAGTTGCTCCATCGAGTGATCCAAGCCCTTCAAGATCTTCGCCACCCTCGACTACAGGTGCCTCAGCTGAGCCAGTGCCGCTGGCATTCGGGTCAGCCGTGCCGTCCATGCCCGTTGAGTTGGGGTCCGTTGGTGTCGAGCCATCGGTCGGAGTCGTTGACCCATTTGTTGATGGATTGCTCACCTGGGTGGTATTCGGATCGGAGGCTCCCTGTTGCGTTGTGTTATCAGGCCCAGGAGCACCGCCTGACGAATCTCCACCGTCATCGCCACCGCCACACCCAGCAAGGATGAGCACGGATATCAAAAGCAGAGGAAGATATGTCAGGTTACGTCTTGTCATGGCTTATCGTTATCCGTTTGACGGAATTGCGCCTCCGGCAGTCGCGGTGTTTGGGTCGACATTTGTAGTGCTGCCTGAAGTATCGGCACCCTCCGCACCATTCTGAAGACCTTCTGTTGACTGCCCCTCGGTTGTTGCGAGTGGTGCACCCGTGTTTGGATCCGTGGCCGGAGCCGTGCTGCCACCAGCTGCTGGGTCAGTTGTGGTGAGTGACCCGTCGGTACCCAAGGTTGGATCCCCAGTGCCAGAGCCGGAATTCAGCGCTGCAGCCGAGGCAGCGTCCTCTCCTCCACTACCCTTCTCTGAGTAAAACTCAATGGTCAGCGAGTAGGTAATGTT
>CAYTTD010000390.1:0-2513 GCA_964440595.1 uncultured Gaiellales bacterium | reverse complement strand
CAAAACCCGATTGAGCAGGAGGGCACATACGTTCTGCCCGAAGCTCAGATGGACCGGTTCCTGCTGAAAGAGGTTCTTACCTACCCAGCGCCCGAGGAGGAAGCGGAGGTCCTGCGCAGAATCGACACCGGCGCGCTCGGCACGGGCAAGACGACTTTTCCACCGGCAGCAACGGTGCAGGATGTTCTATACCTGCAACAGATTTCACAGCGCATCTACCTTGACGAGTCAATCCGCTCTTACATCGTGTCGATAGTACAGTCGACCAGATCTGCCGCCGAAGCCATTGGTGAAGATCTGGGAAGGTACGTTCAGTACGGCGCCAGCCCGCGAGCCGCGATCGCATTTCAAGTTGTCGCGAGAGCATTGGCGGTACTCGAGGGTAGAAACCACGTGATACCTGAAGACGTAAAAAAGCTCCGGCACCAGATTCTGAGGCACCGCCTGATCCTGTCGTTTGACGCTGTTGTCGATGATATTGAAGTTACGCGGATCATTGATCGATTGTTTGAGTGCGTGAGAGTTCCGTGACTAAAGCGAGAAGATCACTGCTGATCGAGGCCAAGCAACGCCTGAGCCTCAGCGCACATCGCCGTGTCAGGACTCTTCTCGACGGAAACTATCGATCGGTCTTCCAGGGTCGAAGCCTCGATTTTGAGGATCTCAGGGAGTACGTGCAGGGTGACGACGTTAAAGATATTGACTGGAAAGCAACCGCCCGCAGCGGAAAGCTGCTCGTGCGGCGATTTACTGCAATGAGGCAGCACAGGCTGATGCTTGTGGTGAATGGTGGCAGAAGCATGACCGGGCTGACTCCTTCCAATCACGTCAAGTTCGATATTGCTCTCGCCTGTTGTGGAATATTCGCGTATCTGGCAGTCAGGAACAGCGATCGAGTTGGCGCAGCCTTTGGCGATTCATCCAGCCAGAAGATAATGCCGCCACAAGGATCAATGCACTCGGCAGAGCGCTGCCTTCAAGAGATGCTTCACTTTTCCCGGCACTCACAACTGGCAGGAAGCTCCAGCCAAGACGACTTGACAGCACTACTCATGGCTTGCGTAAAAAAGATCAACCGACGCGGGATGGTACTGATTGTCAGCGACGACTCCAGCTTCGATCAAGCCACTCACGAACCTCTGCTGCGGCGACTCGTTGCCCAGCATGAGCTGATGTGGATCTCAATTGCTGACACGGATGCAATGCAAAACAAAGTGCCCGACAATAGCCGCGTTGTAATGACCGAAAGCGGCTCTGACCTGCCAAGGTACCTGCTGCGCAAAAGGAAGCTACGGGATGAGGTGGCAGCCCTGGACATATCAACACGGCAAACCGTCAGCAGACACCTCAAACGAATTGGAATCAGCAACACAAGCATTGAAAATAGCACCGAGATAGTCAAGAAAATCACCCGACTTTTGGAAGAGCAGAAGCATGTTCGCGTCGACATTGCATGACGAACTGATACCCCCCGCGCAATACCACGCAGCCTGGGCAGTCATCGGCGCGCTTCTGATCGCAGCCCCGCTCATGTACTGGCTGCCAAAGCTTGTCTTGTTCTGGCTTGGCAAACGTCGAAAAAGCGCGGTAGGTGATGTGCCACGCACTCCGAAGAAAGACCTGAAAAAGCTGAAGACAGAATGCTTGAAGGCGCTTGACGACCTCGCCCGACACGTCAAAGAACAAACAATCACAACGCGCGAGGCTCACCTGAGGATGGCACAGATCACCAGACACTGTTCATCGCAACTGTTCGACAACCCCAATCATCTCTCAATGACCCTGAATGACATGAAGTCCCACGGTGAATCGCGTGTTGTGGCTGACACCGTTGAGACGATCTATCCGCCTGAGTTCTCAACTCCTGACGCCACAGTGCAGACCACGCTCGAGAACATTGCAGCGGTGCGGCGAAACATCGAAACGTGGTTTGCCAGTTGAGCGGCACTACCCGGACAGAGTTCGTCTTTGCCTACCCAGAGGTCCTGGCACTGGGTGGAGCCGCACTGGTTGTCGTGCTGGCTACTTCGTGGATTGCTTCAAGGCGTTCCAAGAAGTCACGGCCGACTCCTGACCAGCATGCAGTCAGCAATGTTGCCTTTCGCCATGCCCAGGCAAAACAATTCAGAAGGGCAGTCAAGAGCTACCACCGCCTTGCGACCTCATCTGTGGTGCTATCAATGCTACTCGCCGTGCTGTTCCTGTGCATTGCAGCGAGACCACAACAGGTTCAGACCATTGAGCCAGAGAAGTACAATCGCGACATCATGCTTTGCCTCGATGTCTCAGGATCGATGGTTGAGGTTGATGCAGAGATCGTTGATAAATTTGCTGATCTTGCGAAGAACTTCAAAGGCGAACGGATTGGCCTGACGATGTTCGACAGCTCGGCCGTTGCGATCTTTCCTCTCACCGACGACTATCGATTCGTAAACGAACAGCTAAAGAACCTGAAGGACGGACTCGAAGGGCGTCCAGTCAAGCAGGCCGCCAACTATTTTGATGGCACTGTG
>CAYTTD010000389.1:0-2514 GCA_964440595.1 uncultured Gaiellales bacterium | reverse complement strand
TATGACGAACGACTCAATAGCTACGCACCATCAGATGATCATCATTGGTTCCGGTCCAGCTGGACTAACCGCCGCAGTGTACGCGGCCCGAGCCGATTTCAAGCCACTATGTATTGAGGGGATTGAGTCCGGCGGACAGCTAATGCTGACGACTGAAGTTGAGAACTACCCTGGATTCCCCGAGGGTCTAATGGGACCAGATCTAATGATCAGAATGCGTGAACAGGCCGAACGATTTGGCACGACCTTCATTACCGATGATGTGACGAGCGTCCAACTTTCCGGCGGATCACCGTTTACTGTAACGGTGCACGACCGGGTGTTCACAGCAGATGTGGTGATCGTCTCAACCGGTGCCACTGCGCGCATGCTCGGATTGGAGAACGAACAGCGATTGCTTGGACACGGCGTTTCCACGTGTGCCACCTGCGACGGAGCCTTCTTCCGCGATCGAAAGATTTCCGTCATCGGTGGCGGTGACAGCGCAATGGAGGAAGCTGACTTTCTGACTAAGTTTGCCTCTGAGGTAACCATTGTTCATCGACGCGATGAGTACCGAGCGTCAAAGATCATGCTCGATCGTGCCAGAGCAAATCCAAAAATTCGTTTCCAGGAATGGGCTGCCGTTACGGACGTCTTGGACGATGGCAACGGCATGGTATCGGGGCTGCGACTTCAAGACCCCCGCGACGGACGTGAATGGGACCATGCTGCAGACGGCGTATTCATCGCAATCGGTCATACGCCGAATACATCGCTGTTTGTGGATCAACTTGAGATGGACGAGAATGGTTACCTCCTGACCTCGCCGGGTGGAACCTCTACCAATGTGCCCGGCGTATTTGCATGCGGCGACGTGCAGGATCACACCTATCGTCAGGCAATCACCGCAGCAGGGTCCGGCTGCTCCGCCGCCCTAGACGCCGAGCGCTGTCTGGCCTCTCCAGGATTGGGGCACGAAGGTGTTGATGCTGCGGCGCGTTCGGAGGGACTGGCAAGTAGCACCACTCACTGATGAGTGCCCGAGAGACTCTTCCTCCGCGCGGTGAGCGAGCTGCAGATCTTCGGCTGCGTGTTGAGCGAATGCTTCGACAGCTTCGCGAATCGTATCCAGACGCGCGTTGTGCACTTCACTACGAGTCACCGTTTCAGCTATTGATTGCTACCGTTCTCTCGGCCCAGTGCACAGACGAGCGTGTAAACATGGTAACGCCGCAGCTTTTCAACACCTATCCTGATCCATCGGCACTTGCTTCGGCGAATCCCGACGAGGTTGAGGAGATTGTTCGAAGTACTGGTTTTTTCAGACAGAAGACCCGAAGCCTGATTGGCTCTTCCAGGATGATTGTTGAGGAGTTTGATGGGGAGGTTCCGGGCACGATTGAGGATCTGGTCAAGCTACCGGGAGTGGCCAGAAAGACGGCAAACGTCGTAATTTCAAATTGCTTTGCCGATTCACCACAGGGCATTGCAGTTGATACTCACGTACAACGCATTTCGCGCCGCTTGGGTTTGGTCAAATCGTGGGAACCCAACGCGATCGAGAAAGACCTCATGAGTGTTTTTCCAAAGTCTGAATGGAACTCGCTTACTCACCTGCTGATTGAGCACGGAAGAAAAACATGCAGGGCCATCAACCCTAAGTGTGACTCATGCTGCCTTTCAGATGCCTGCCCGTCGTTCGGGAGATTTCCTTACCGTTGAACGTCCAAGTGAAGTTGTTCGACGGGTTGGATATATCAACCATAGTGAGCTCTGCATCTACGCTGCTTGCCTTGAACGCCGCTTCAAGATAAAACATGATCTGCTCGGAGTGAGACAACCATACGTCTTCGTGATCAGTTGGCAGTGTCGATTTCCAATCTACGATCCACCAACCGTCCATGTCAGTGTCAACCGCGTCAAATCTGCCTGACACGCTTACTCCGTCACGTGTTGTCATGAATGGAAGTTCGACCCTTGGACTTCGATGCAGAACCCGCCTGAAGACATCCGACTCAACCAACGCCTTAAGCTCAATATCGTCTACATTATTGGCTCGGCCTCGCCCTTGAATGATTGTGGAAATCGCGTTGTGCAGGCGTCGCCCGCGCACCAGTGCTGCAGCGTCGGGTTCAGCTTGATTCGGTTTTGACGTTTCCGCGCTGCGCGAAGAAGATGCAAGCCATTCTGCGGGTTCGGGTGCTTCCGATGAATTGACTGGCCCGTGAAATACAGGCGGCGATACAGCAGTGTTCTCTTCAGTGAATAGGCCTTCAAGCCCTCCCTGTTGATCTCTTTGTGAATGGTACAAAGCCACTGCATCTGCCACGCTAGTTGTATTTACTGAGATCGGAATCGACGGTTGGTCTTGGGTGTCGCTTCCGATTGATGGAACCGCCTCCAACGCATCAGAAAGCCACTTGAAATTACCTTCAACACGCGCCAATCCCTTTTTGGTGACAGTGAATTCGCCAGATATGAAGAACTGCCGCTGTGCCCTGGTCAAACCAACGTAGTAAAGGCGCTTGTCTT
>CAYTTD010000388.1:0-2520 GCA_964440595.1 uncultured Gaiellales bacterium | reverse complement strand
TGTAGACATGCAAAAAGGTCCGGGTGAACTCGGATTCATCTTGTCAACCCACATCCTGGCGTCCAAAGTCGCGAGTTGGTTTCAACGTGCGACCGGGCAGAGCGGTGCGTCGATCATCATTGCGGGAGCCGTGGCGAAGACAGCGGAAGCAGTCGTGTCCACGATCCCTGCTCACAGGATGGATCAGGTCGCCATGAAGCTGTTCAATGATCCTCAAGCTCTGGCGAACGTGCTCAAGAGAACTACCACAGCGCAGGATCGGATGTTGCAGATTCAGCGGTTCCACTCGTGGATCATTCAAACCGGCGTGACGGCATCCAGAGATGAGGAACTGATTCAGAGTATTGAGCAGGCCCCTGAACCGACCAGGATGTTCTCGCAGTAAAGGACACACCATGACCATCAGCACCTACATCGCGCGCATCTCGTACAACGCAACGGGGTCACCACCGCATTCGCCATCCCGTTCCGGTTCCTTGCCAACGGGGACATCACCGTCGTGGAGGTCAGTCCGACTGGTGTGGAGACCACCAAGGCCCTGACGACCGACTTCACGCTCACGGGAGCGGGTGACGATGCCGGGGGCACGGTGACCATGCTCGTGGCCCCGGCCAACGGCACCCGACTGGTCATCTACCGCGACACCGACATCGTGCAGGAGACCGACTACATCAGCGGAGACCCGTTCCCGGCCGAGACCCACGAGCGGGCACTCGACCGACTGACCATGATCGCGCAGGAGATCGGCTCGGATGCCGATCGGGCCATCAAGGTGCCGGTGGGCGACTCGTCGAGCCTGAGCACCACGCTGCCGGCGGCTGCGAACCGCCTGGACAAGTTCATCGTGTTTGACGCCACCACGGGTGAGACTGAACTGTCTACGGTCACGCAGACCCAGGTGGCCAGTGCCGTAGCTGCAGCTTATGCTGCGGGTTCGACGGCCGACGCCGTGACCTTCATTCAGGATGGATCGGGCGCGGTGTCTCGCAGCATCCAATCCAAGGCGCGCGATTCGGTCAGCGTTGCCGACTTTGGGGCTGTTGGCGATGGCGTGACTGATGATACGGCGGCCATTCAGGCCGCGATTGACTACTGCACTGGCGACGGAAAACAGGCCCTATATTTCCCAGCGAATGTCGTTGGGAAATATTACAAAATCACATCCACACTCATCATCAATGGCCGGCTGAACATCTTCGGGGATGGTCCGTTCTCCACCACGATCATAGCCGTTGGGTTTACGTCTGGTCAGTACATCCTCGACTTCGACAACCTGGCGGCAAGCGTTGTCTACTTCGGCGGTGTTTCCGACATCACGTTGCGCAGTGACAACTCACTAGCGGTCGGTATGCGGATAAAAAATCTTTCGTACATGCTGAACAAAAATGTCCAGCTTTACGGGTTGCTGAGTGGAATTTTCATTACCGGGACCAATTGCTTTTCGAACTTTTTTGAAGAGGTTACCTGCTACTCCATTACTACTTATGGCGTATACATGGATACGTTTACCGGAGGTGGGCACTACTTGTTCAACGGCTGCACATTCACAGGCAATATTGGTCTATATGTGTCCAATGCGTCAGTCACTGACTCTTTATCAATCCTAAATTGCAACTTTGAACAAGCAGTTGCAAACGATGTTTACATTGCTGGTACGGTGCGTGGATTGACTATATCCGGGTGTAGGTCTGAGGGATTGAATGGCGCATCGTCTTTCCTTTTGGAGCCTGCTGCCGCTCAAATCGTATCCGGGATCTCCATTACTGGATGCTATTGGACTACAGATTTCGCAAATGCTTACGCCGTAGACCTCGGCGGGTCCGGGGTTGTTCGTGGCTTCGCAATAACAGGCAACCACGCAAATTACCTTGGTGCCATATCTTTCGTTCGATTGAATGGGGCTGGCGAGGCTGGTGTTATCTCTGGCAACTATTGCGTGGAGACGCCTACAGCAAAGATTGTCAACGCACCAAGAAATGGTGTCGTATGCCTTGCGAACCAGAACCCTTCTGGAGCAATGACAGACTATTGGAATACTGGAACTGGAATTTTGAGAGAAGGCTCTTATACAGGCACGGGAACAGGGTTTACTGTTTCCCCCACAGGGACATTCAAATACGCAATCGCTGGGAAATCTGTAACCCTAGACATTGTCCAACTCGCAGGGACATCAAACGCAACCACGCTCACGGTGACCGGAGCGCCAGCGGAAATTTTTCCATCTGCCGACAAGGATGTTTATTTGAAAGTTGCCGACAACGGCGGATCTGCTGTGATTGGGTTGGCCCGCATAAAGACAACTGGCGTCATCGAAGTGTATGCCACGATTAGCGGGGGCGCATTCACTGCGGCAGGAACTAAGACGCTCGGCGCAGCCAGTATTTCCTATACCTTGAATTGAGGGTGGTCAGATGATTCGCTGGATGCTCTCTATCGTTCTTCTGCTCGCCGCTGTGCCGGCAAACACGCAGACCGTCGGACAGGTATTCTTCATCCTGCGGCCTGATGTAAATGGAATTT
>CAYTTD010000387.1:0-2532 GCA_964440595.1 uncultured Gaiellales bacterium | reverse complement strand
ATGGCCAGAAACGAAAAAACCGATACGCGAGACGAGCTGAATGCACGTTGGCGAACCCGTGCAGTCGGGTGGCTGTCATGGCCCGTGGCTCTGATACTCGTAATCTCCGCCATCATTACGGTCACTGGCGCCGCATACCAGCACAGGAGCGTCAGTAAGCAACTTCGTGAGCACGACCATGAGGTGGTGCAACTGTCAGCCGCACGGACTGAAAGAATTCTTCAGTTCCAGTCTCAGGACGTCAAAACATTCGTCGAGCGCCAGATTGTTGAAGGTATTGAGGCAACGCAAACTGGTATTTCAACACTGAACGACGATGCAAGCAGAAAGAAGATACCGTCAATTACTGAGGCTCGATTACGAGCCGGTGCGCCAACGTGGTTGAGAGGTGTTGTGGTAACTGACGTCAGTGGAAGGATCGTGCATGAGAGGTACATCGAGGAGGTTGAGAAGCCTGCTGGTGTGGTTCGAGACGAATTGAGAAGTACCATCAAAAGGTCCATTTCAAGTGGTTCCATGACGGTGAGTGATCAGGTTGAGAGTGCTGGACGCCCAATATGGTTCCAGGCCACCCCCCTCGCGGGCAGTGGAATTCAATTAGGTGTGTGGGTGGAGGTAATCGACTCTGGGGGGTCACAGATTAGTGCCGCATTTGAGCATGGTACTGGCCAAGAAAAGACCCGCGATGCATCGCATCCAATAATTCTTGATTCGCAGGACGAAGTACTGGCAGGAGCTTCAGCCGGAGAATACGAATCAGACGCAGCGGATGATGAGTTGAGCGCCGAGGTAAACGGAACCCGTTGGCAAGTGAAGCTGGAAGAGCGTACCCCACCAGCAGGAGTGCCGAGCATTGTGTTCTACGTTCTCATCATAGGGATGTTGATTCTTGTAATGCTTTATAGGGTTCAGGAAAAAATGCGATCAGACCTCGAGCGCAGCAACTTTGAGCGATCGATGCAAATAGAGGCTCTATATCGTTTGGCATGGGAGATGCTGCGCGAGCAGAGGTCCGCGGCTGTCGGTGATCGTGTAGTGAATGCTACGAAAGAGATGCTGATGGTTGATGCCGTCAGGCTGACGCTCAACTTCCGTGGCCGGCAATTGATCTCAGGCTCTGGAGATGTGCCTGATGAGCATCGCAGCGTACGGATGGCAATCGTCAGTCACGGCGAATCTTTGGGTGAACTGGCAGTTTATCGACGAGGCAGTTCGTCGCTAAGCAATGAGGAGCGCGCGTTGATGCAAACGATCTGCGCATTGACTGGCGCAGCATTCAACGCAGTAAAAGTGCTCGAGCGCGAAAGAGCAACTGCCACCGAGCTAAAGAGGGTAGATGAGTTGCGCACCAATCTCTTGTCGACTGTTGCACACGAGTTGCGAAGCCCACTAACGGCGGTAAAAGGACTACTTGGCCTTATGCTTATGCAGAATGATCTAAGTGAAAAACAGCGCGAGTATGCAGAACTCGCAGAGACCAGGACCAATGCGCTTGTCACGTTGATAAGCGACTTGTTTGACTGCTCACTGCTTGAGAGTGGCGAACTCGATATCAATCCGAAACGTGTCAACGCTTATGAGATTCTTTACAGAGCGTTGGGAGCCCACGAGGCTGGCAGTGGCGGGAGTCTCAAACTATATGCGCCACAAGATCTCTACATCACTGTAGATCCCATACGGTTTGATCAGATCTGCAACAACCTCGTATCCAACGCAATGAGACACGGCAAACCACCTGTCACGGTTGAGGTGCGTCCGGTGATCAAAGGCGTTGAGTTGGTTGTAACCGATAGTGGAGAAGGAATATCCAGCGGAGAAGCAACAAGAATTTTCGATAAGTTCTACCAATCAAGTGCCGGCCACTCCCGAAGCCGTGAAGGAGCCGGGATTGGACTTTCTTTGGTGAAAGGGCTGGTCGAACTTCATGGAGGAACGATCACGGTTGATAATGCGCGTGAAGCCAGTGGCAGCGGCGGTGGGGCGCGCTTCACAATACTGTTCCCTGATGTCGTAGGTGCACATTCCAGGGGTAGTGAATCGCAGGCTGGTGCCGCCTGACTGCTTTTCGGTATTACTATCCCTGTCAAAACGGGTAGAATCCGGGAATGCCAATTTACGAATACCGCTGCAAATCCTGTGAACACACCTTTGAAGTCTTCGCGAAGATGAGTGACCCCGCACCGGATTCATGCCCGGAATGTGCTGGTGGGCAGATCGAAAAGGTGCTGCATCCAGTCTCTGTTCATTACAAAGGCAGTGGCTTCTACTCCACCGATTACGCCATAAAAGGTACCTCCAAAGCGGGGAAAGGTGGAGAAAAAAGCTCTACGAGCAGCGAAAAAAGTTCTTCGGGTAGCTCGGGCGAGTCTGGCTCATCAAAGGATTCCGGCTCTGGCGGATCCGATAAAGGTAGCTCAACGAAATCTTCATCCAGCAGCAAATCGTCTGATTAGTTATTATTGGCAGACACCTTACTTGGGGGCGTAGTTCAGTTGGTTAGAACGCCGGCCTGTCACGCCGGAGGTCGCGGGT
>CAYTTD010000386.1:0-2556 GCA_964440595.1 uncultured Gaiellales bacterium | reverse complement strand
AGATGTTGAGGGTTGACACAACTGGGATTACGACAAAGATGATCCAGTTCAAGTCCATCCGGTATATCCCCAATAAACGCTTCATACGAAACGCGGTGAGCGTACCGGCGCTTGCCCTTGCGGCCAGCCAGGCCGTAACCTTTGTCGTTGCGAGAGGCTTCCCAAACCCAGCAACCACCCTCATGCCCGACCGAAATCCTATCGAACACGTAATGTTGATCTGAAGCTTGACTTGGCATAAAGAAACTCCATAAGAGGTTTAATTAACTGATATAGTGCGTCTATGTCAGAAAAACCTGACAGGTGGCACACCTCAGTTAACGGCTCTCCGGGTCAACCTCCAACTCATGGAGGCACATTACGGCTTTCAGACGCATGGGTCAACCCCTGTTGCAAAAATATTTCAGTCCACCTCAAGTGATTGACGACGCAACGGGGATACTTTACCTTTATGTGGGCTGTTTAGCAGCCACTAAGTGAAAGGCGGCACCTGACCCATGCCACAGAGGTTCGACGAGCGACGGCTCACGGAGTACAGGGTGCTCTCTCGAAAAGTGGGAGAGCGCATCAAACAGGCTCGCACGGAGGATGGCTTCACCCAAGATGACATTGCCCGGCAGCTTGACCGGAGCGTGTCGTGGCTTTCCTTTATAGAGAAGGGCACGAACATGCCGAACCTGATGGACCTCATTGCCATCGCCAACTACCTTGGTCGGCCTATCGACTTCTTCCTGAGTGACTGGAACGTGATCTCATCGTTCCGCGCTCCCAAGAACTCTGCTGAGTGGCGAGCGATGTTCCCTGGAGAGCCGGACAGGGCAAATGCTCATGATTCAATTGACCGTGCGTATCGGTCGGCTGGCGAGGTGATGCGTGCCCGCGAGCGAATTGAGGTCAACGTCGGCTAGTTCTGGGCCGTGTTGGGGGCCACGGTCCTATCCATACCTCATGCGAAGATAGTTGAGGCTGACGAACAGGGGGTCGTACGCCCCGTTCTCGACTTCATGAAGGACACAGAGGCCGCGCCATTCAGAGCGAGCCTGTGGCCCACGGTAATGCTCTACCTTTTGGTAGAAGGAACCTGCGACCAAGCCAATCTGCACGACACCGTTCGTGAGTTCCCTGCGCCCCCATTGCAAGCCCTGCTGGTGACCAGCGACGAAACTGAACCCCACGGCGCGGAGGCGGTTGTCGATGTTCCCCCCAATGGGGCGACCGTTGGCGGGGTTGATGAAGTAGTGGGCGTAGGTCAGGCCATCGATCTTGACTGGCTCAAGGAACTCGTGGGGCTCCCAGCCAAGTTCCACGTCATTGAAGTCGTGGTAACCGATGACACCTTCGAGTTTGGGGTCTTCGTTGACCGCCCGGATGATCCGGGAGTTACCAGTGAAGGATACTTTGCCGTTTCGCCTAGTGATAAGCGTCTGGTCAACAGTCTGGATAGCCACGACGTTCCCGATTCCGGCTTCCGTACTTTGAACGCGCCGCTGGCTGCTTTGTCCTGTCGGCAAAAGGTTAACCGCCCACTGCTGCTTGCCATTTTCAAACGCCGAACGATTGGGCTTATTCGGCGTGATCTTGCAAGGAACTCCGTTGTGGATGGCTGCCCGCTGGATGTTTTCTGCGTCAACCAGACTCGTTGTATGCCACATGATTTGATTGCAGTGCCACGAGCCATCAGTCTGAGAGATTGCCCGAAGGAACGCATCGAATTGGGGCCGCCCCATCCGCCATACATCATCAGGGAACCGCTTTTCGTTTTGCAGAAGATCCGTGGAGATGTAGCGAGCGGCATCACCATAGATCCGAATGCACGTCACAGGCAGGCTACCGAGACCGGATGGCGGTGCAGGCTTCTCTGTGTAAGGGATCTCCTGTGAATCCAGAAGCTCCTTGAGGGCAGCGATCTTCCTTGGTTTCGCAAGCCTGAATTGGATGCGTTTAACTGCGCCAGTCTTGGTAAACACCAATGTGCCGTCCGCGACTACCCAGGTCAATAACTCTATCTGGGATGGAGTAAAGCGATACGAAGATCCATTACCCCAACCCGCATAGCGCAGCCGGGAGTGGTTGAGTGAGGTATTGGCCGAGAGATTCTTGCGCTTGCCATCTACGATGAAAGAGTGGTTCTCAGATACAAGTTCATCTGAAAGGTCACCACGGAGTGCCAAAAGCGGAACTCCGTGGTGGTAGCGCACTGCAATCGGCTCCGCGTACTGAATGCAACCCGTCTCCATGTCAAACGATGCTACCACTGAAGACGGGGTAATCGAAGATGCCACGGCCCATCCATCAATGGTTAGTACCTCGGTGGATTCTTCGACACATTCATGGTTTCCACGAAGAAGTACCTTCATCTCGGGCGTGAACCCATTGAGCCCCTTCTCCATGAGTTCTAGCCCTTGGTTGCCTGCGGCGACATCTTCCTTGTACCTGCGGTTCTCCATGAACTTTGAACCCTTCGTTTCGTAGGACGACAGGGACTCCATGTGCCAATGGTCACCTGCGTTCACGACCACATCGGGACGCTGCTCCGCAATGTACTTTCCCGCCCAG
>CAYTTD010000385.1:0-2563 GCA_964440595.1 uncultured Gaiellales bacterium | reverse complement strand
TACGATTTCTCCGGAAGCCGTCAACCTAATGAGGCTCCGTGCTCGTTGCAATATGAATAGTAGCCGATCACTACCTACACTCGCAACAAACACTCAAGTAAAGGTAGAGCCTATGAGTCATGCCCGCCGCCGCCAACCATTCGCACAGCATGCCCAACCAAAGGCAGCGAAAGCTCAAGGCACTCAAGAGCCCCATTCATGCTGCCAGGCAGATTGATGACGATCGTCTGCCCGCGGCGAACCGCGGTAGACCTGCTGAGCCAACTGAATGGCGTCTTCGCTGCCCCCTCCCTCCTGAAGAGCTCGCCAAAGCCGGGGATTTCAACTTCACCAATCGCCCTAGTCGCCTCTGGGGTCACGTCGCGCACAGAGCAACCTGTTCCGCCCGTAGTGAAAACCACATCGACGCATTCGCCGTTTTCCCCTGCGTGCGAGCCCAACGGCGCGCATAGATCAGTGAGGGTTCTGCTTATGACCTCCAGCTCATCAGGCACGATCATCGTATGGGCAACCTCGTGCCCTGCTGCTGATATTCGAGCTGCAACCGAGGGGCCAACCGTATCCTCGTTTTCACGACTGCTACGCGAATCGCTTACCGTTATGACTGCAATCCGGAGTGCATGCGAATTGATTGCACGTGTGCCTGTCTGATGATTTGCCTGCATTGATCTAGTTTACCGGTATTGGGCTGACTCGCCTAAATGTTTGGACTTTGTTCGGTTTGCTCAAGTCTATTTTTGTTTTCGTCGATACAGTAGCAAGTGAGGTTCTCGCGGTTCATCCAGCATTTGTCACTGTTTCTGCTGCTCGGCACAGTTGCAGCGTCATGGGCAAACGCGGGCCCTCCCACTACAAGAGACGAAGCAGTTTCGGCCTATGCACAGGTCCAGGCCGACTCAAGTGTTGACGCAGGGTGGACTGGCTCAACGGCAAGCTGCTCAACGGGAAGCGAGTCACAGGCGTCGCTTGACTCCACACTTCGCACCTTGAATACCTTACGCTCATTCGTCGACGCCCGACCAGTAACCTGGGATCCAGCACTAAACGAGAAGGCGCTCTCCGCAGCCACAATGATGCTCGCTAACGGCACCCTGGATCACTACCCGACATCCGATTGGCTGTGCTACAGCGATGTGGGCGCAAGCGGTGCAGGTACATCAAATCTGTACCTTGGAGCTTCAGGGGCGTCCGCGATGGTTGGCTACGTGCTGGATGACAATGTCGACTCTCTTGGTCACCGCTTCTGGGCACTTGATGCGACTGCAGTCACGATGGGCACAGGCTCAACTGGTGGATCAAATGCACTTACCGTTATCGGCAATGAGAGCCGCGAAGTGCTTGACCCTCCGCCAATGACATCATGGCCACCGGCGGGATGGATTCCTGACCCTTGGATTCCTCTGAGGTGGTCTGCCACTGTTCCAACGTCCACAGACATGAGTGGCGTGACTGTCGTGATGACCATGGATGGCAAACCGTTGCAGACAGGCGCCGTTACAGCACATGGCGCGGGCTATGGATCTGGCTCCTCAGTGTCATGGGTGCCTGCCATGCCTGAGATTGATTACAGCGAGGGAGTGCCTCAAACAACCGACCACGAGTACACCGTCACTCTCAGTGGTGCACCCATTGGAACCAAAACGTACACGGTTCATAGCGTTGATGTTTCTGGTATTGAAGACATCTCAGGAACAGGTGGATTCTCCGCGACGCACACCCCGGAATTTCTCTCCAAACCAAAGCTGCGCGTCAAGGGAAAGAAGCGCCCGGGCGCCAAGGTTACCGCATCGGTGAAGGCAGAAAATGCCGAGCGAAAAACGTACAGATGGATGCGAAACGGACGAACACTGAAGGGAGAGACACGAGCCTTCTACGTGTTGACCCGTAAAGACCGTGGGAGTCGCATCAGAGTTGAGGTGACGTTGCATGGATCTGGAGGCACTGCAAAGATGCGCAGCGCAAACCTCTCGATTCCACGCTCCTGACCTACATGTCAGGCCATTGCCCGTCAGGGCAGCTCTCAGGGTCTGGAGGGTTACACGACCTGATGTGAGCACCCTCATTCTTTGGGGTAACAGCAATCGTGTAGCTGCGCAATTTCCCCTCACCCGCACTAACCCAGGAAGTCACGGCGTAGTCACTGTATCCCGTTGTTCTCACTGTCATTCCACCGGCAGACTGGCCGATCTCAAGCATCTTGGCCAGCTCAGGGTCTCTCTGACCAATCATCTGTCCGCTGCACTGCGACTGCGTCTGTGTGGTGCCGCTCGGGGTAAGTGTCGTGGGGCCAGGGTCCATCGCCATACACGCAGAGACCTCCATAAATGCCCTGTTTGTGTTGGCGAATACCTTAGCCCGCTCGGCCTTGCCAATCACTCCAGCAACATCTGGCCCATTGCCCGGTGTAACGGAGCTACCCGAACAGCTTGCACCAAGAGTAACGAGGGACGCAAAGATCGCCCCTCTTATTAGCTTTGACAACACGGCGCAACCTCCCGATCCACGCATAACGTTTTGATTATCTACCTATCCAGGCAGTTTCAAACAAACCCCTGAGCTCCTC
>CAYTTD010000384.1:0-2566 GCA_964440595.1 uncultured Gaiellales bacterium | reverse complement strand
GTTGGGCAATGAAAACGGGCTTGATCTGGTTGAACGCATGCTGGCCAAGTCAAAGACTTCAAAGATCCTGGTGCTAAGCATGCACGACGAACCTGAATGGGTAAAAAAAGCATTTGATGTTGGAGTGCACGGTTACCTGATTAAGGAAGCAGCCGAGTCAGAATTGGTTTCTGCGGTGCACGTTCTTTCAGAGGGAGCAACCTACATCTACCCTCCGCTTGGCGCGCGAATGATGAAGAACCGCGAGGCCGACAAAGATCATCCACTGACGGATCGTGAACTTGAGATCTCAAGGCTCTTGGCACTTGGACACACAAACCAAGAGGTTGCCAAACAGCTTTACCTCAGCGTTCGCACTGTTGAGACCCATAGAAGTCACCTGATGAGCAAGCTGAATCTGAAGACTCGGGCGGAGCTTGTTCAGTGGGCACTCGACCATGGTCTTCTCGGCTCCAGAATCTGAACTGGCAAATCCCACAATTTGGTAATAATCCGCAAATTATTGGGGGGAATTGCTGCAACACGAATATAGCGTTTGTGAGACGATACCCTGAGCAATATTGGTTGTGGCTGTCTTGAGGAGGCAAAATGCAGGTCGAACAGGTAACGATGAACGACTTCAAAAGCTTGAGAATTACCCGAAGCGGTGGCATCGGCGGTTTTCATGATGCGGTCGAGATTGATGCAAAAATGCTTGCAAAGGTCTCCCGCAGCTTGGGCGCAAACCACGAGTTTGAGCTTGACGCAAAAACAGCGGAAGATCTGATGCACGCGGTAGTCAAGCTCGCTGAGAAGCAGCCGGGCGCAGCAACTACACCTGGTGCCGACATGTTCCAGTACGACATCGAGCTCACCTGGAACGGCAAGACCTACAACGTTTCCACAGTTGGGATCGGCGCTGATGAAGCACTTCATGGGGTAATCATGATTGCAAGCAGGCTGATCGACGGATCACAGGACATGTCATTGAGAAGCATTCCTCACATCGAAGAAGTTCCAAATCCAGAGAATCCTCCCCGCTGATTTTCCAGCGGCGCGAAGCCAGCTTTTCTTTGTGGAATATGAACCGTAACGGACGCTATGTATAATCAGCCAACATGGTTGAGCGGGTTCGATTACTTCTTGCCGTCCTGACGGTGGGCACTCAGGCGTTTGTCACAACGACCGCATTACTTGGCTGCGCATGGCTCCTGGGTATCAAGAAGCCTCTTCGATACTTTGTTTCTGTCTTTTCTGCGCGTTCTCTGCACTTTGCCTGGTTCATCTCGATCGGAGCAACTCTGGGCAGCCTGTACATGTCCGAGGTTGCCCACTACATTCCATGCGAGCTATGTTGGTTTCAAAGAACCGTAATGTACCCGTTTGCCATCGCTCTTGGCATTGCAACCTTTAAGCCTGATGCTCCAAGGTGGTTGGTCGTATTGCCGTGGCCTGTGATTGGTACGATCATTGCAGCCGTGCGCGCCGATTCACCAACCATCAAGTGGGCGGCATTTGTAACCTTTACGGCAGTCGTCGCAGCCTTGGTTCCTCTCAAGAAGGCTACAGTTGCTCTACCACTTATTACTCAAGCCGCGGTGGGCGCGGTTGTAGCTACATACCACTATCAGCTTGAAGCATTTCCGGATCAGGAGAAAATCACTGCATGCTCACGAGACATTCCATGCGAAATTCGCCTGTTTGCAGAGTTCGGATACATCTCACTACCGCTAATGAGCTTGACTGCGTTTGCGGCGATCACCATTTTTGTACTCATCCACAGGGCTTCAGCCAAAGGCGAGCCTGGTGTTTTCAATACAGATACCGGGGAAATAACTCAGTGATACACGAAAGGCAGGCATGACATGTCGAATCCGAAGGCAAATAAAGGTGCATCACCCCAGAAGAACGTACCTTTCTTCTGGCTGGTTGTCGGGGGAATAGTGCTGCTTGGCATTGCCTTGCTCTTCCTTATTCCAACCGAAGACGATAAGGCCTCCAAGGCTCCAGCATTTGGAGACGTGACCGTAACGGGCGAGCCGTTGACCGAGTTCAATGCAGAGTCTCGCGATCGATCTGTTGGCAAGGCCGCGCCTCGCCTGAAGGGAGAATCACCCGATGGTAAGCCTGTGCTTATCGGTGGGCCAAATAAGCCCACGCTTGTGCTGTTCCTTGCCCACTGGTGCCCTCATTGCCAGAAAGAGGTGCCCGTGATCGTGAAGTGGGCGAAGAAGACTGGCGAGCCCAAGGGATTCCGAATCATCTCAGTGGCAACCGCAACCGACTCAAGCCGGCCGAACTATCCACCTGTGCCCTGGCTTGAGCGCGAGAACTGGAAGTTCGAGGTAATGCTTGACGACAAGGTTGCGCAGGCAAATGATGCTTATGGAGTTACGTCGTATCCAGCCTTCGTCATGCTTGACGACGAAGGAAAGGTCATCGAGCGCGACTCAGGTGAGCTTGACAACAAGCGATTGAGCGAGATTGCAGAGACGCTCCGCGACGGTAGATAGTTATTGTTTGGGGTGGTGCGTGTCTTTTGCAAGACGCGCTTACCTGAGCGAATCATCCGAGCGCTCAGGTTTTA
>CAYTTD010000383.1:0-2571 GCA_964440595.1 uncultured Gaiellales bacterium | reverse complement strand
CGCCGTATGCATCTTTAATCGATGCGCAGGACGTCAAGCGAACTGTTGAACGGGTTGAGTTGAGTCCGCTATCAAACCGTTCAGATCTGCAAAGTGACGTGTTGAGTGATCGGCGTCAGAACAGCGAGAGGCGCCGCCACGACAGGCGCGGTAGGGTGCGGGGCATGTGGCATTGCAACCGCTTTTCTGCATATGAACTAGTTTTTCTGATGATGTCGTTTGCGGTGCTGGTGATGCTGGTAGCACCATCCATTGCCGGAATAATCAGAGCATTCTGACCGGTGCCTGCATGAGAAGACCAGGTGCGAAATCCGCAGTCGCGATGTTGGTCATTGCCGTAATGGCTCATGGAGTTCCAGGTATTGCGGGCGGTCAATCAGCAGGCCAACAATGGATTGATTGGCGATCTGAGACGGTTGGCACTGACCAGTACGGTGGAGGCTTCCTGCCAGCGGAGAGGATCAAGCATGAACAGTTCGGAGACGAATCTCCTGAGTTGATTGCCAATGCACTGAAGTCTTCTCGGCGGCACCATCGAGTTGGGCACAAACCTCGCAAGCCGTTCGTGCGAGACTACCGAAAAGTTGCGCTAAGGGAGGCTCGGTTAGCAGGCATCCGAAGACCACAGCTTTTCGTCAGACAGATTGCGGCAGAGTCTGGTATGCAACCTTGTGCGAAGAGCCCAGCCGGGGCACTTGGGATAGCTCAGATCATGCCGGCAACCGCTAAGGCGTGGCGGGTTGATCCTTGGATTCCGGAATCAGCACTTCGTGTGTCAGCACGGCACATGGCTCGGTATGAGCGCCAGTATGGTTCGTGGAGTCTTGCTCTTGCTGCGTACAATGCAGGGCCTGGAGCAGTTAAGGCCTGGGGTGGAGTACCTCCCTATGCAGAGACGCGGTTCTACATTGGCAGGATCACAGATCGTGGAGCACAAATTCCAGGAATGCGTCAGGTATATCGGCTTCCTGCTGGCATGCAAACAGGTTTTGCACGCCGACTTGCAGCGCTGAGAAGAGACGTCCGCACGCACGGAGGCAGATTGACCGTGAACGAAGGGTGGAGGAGCTATGAAGATCAGCTGCGAATTTGGCGTCAGGCAAAGAAGGAGCACGGAGGCTGGATGAACGCCCAACGATGGGCCGCACCGCCAGGCTGCTCAAATCATGGACGCGGATGGGCAGCTGATCTGGGTGGCTCGCTTGACCTGGCGCATTCTCTTGCACCACGACACGGTCTTGTGTTTCCCATGTCTCACGAGCCTTGGCACGTTGAGCTTGCCGGAATACCTACGCAATCAGGTTGATTGATGCGTGACTTTCATTTATTACGGCTACCGGATGATGGACGAAGGGCCTGCAATCAGCATCGGGTTTTCAGGTGGCGTACCTTTGACCCAATACTGATCAAAGTCTGTAATACCAACCTCACCCAGTATCTGCTCATCAGTGAGGGATCGACCCGTTGCGGTGGATGGCTCGCGCGAAAACAGTTCACTTACGGCATCGCAGATAATCTCGGGAGAGCGCCACTGGGTCTCATCGCCCAAGCCGTTGTTCACTACAGCAGCGGTCTCGATCATTGTGACCGGCCAGATTGAGTTCGCAGCGACATTGTCAGATTTGTGTTCAGCTGCAATAGCCAAAGCTATTCTGGTCATGCCCAGTTTGGATACCATGTATGGCCCCATGCCTGGGCTCGGATCCGTATGCAGTTCCGGTGAGAACATCAGGATGTGCCCCCAACCATTTTTGATCATGTGTGGTAAGGCGTACCAAGAGGCAAGGTATGCCGCGCGAACGTTTACAGACATGATCAAGTCAAATCTCTTGGGTGGCGTATCAAGTACGCTTCTCAACCAAATTGCGCCCGCATTGTTGAAGAGAATATCGAGGCGACCAAATCTTTCAACGGTTGCATCAACCATGTTCTTGATCTGTTCTTCGTCACGAACGTCAACTTTTACCGCAAGTGCTTCGCCTCCGGCCTCTTCAATTTCGCGCACGGTATCGTGGATGGTTCCCTGCAGCTCAGATCCATTGTCTGAACCGTCTGACTTTGCTGCAACGGTAACCTTTGCGCCTTCCGCCGCAAGCCTGAGCGCAACTGCCTTGCCAATGCCTCTGCTTGCTCCTGTGATTATTGCTACGCGACCCTCATGTCGCCCCGGTGTTGGTTCCATAACCGGCAGCCTACCCTTACCGGCGGTTCCCAGCTCGAAAATACACCCAACTATCAGCTGATTTTGAAGTGAGTGGTCGCGCTTGAGCCAAGCGCCCCTACAGACTCTGGTACCTGTGCCTCAAGTCGCCAATTGCCAGCGTCAAGATTACCGGGGACCCGTGTGGTCCAGCCACCGCCAGATTCAAAAATCGTTGCGGAAGATAGTTCTCGTGTGATCGTCCAACCGTTGGCAGTCTGCTTCAACAGCGCTATTTTTACTTTGCTACCTGCCAAGAGAGAAATTGTCTCGACGAATCCATTCACCTGTACCTCGTCGCCGCTCTTTACCGGACAAAGGTTGTTCTCTGAGCCGCAGCCCAGAGCTTGCCCGGCGGAGTCGACCTGCAT
>CAYTTD010000382.1:0-2577 GCA_964440595.1 uncultured Gaiellales bacterium | reverse complement strand
GATGAAGCGGCCCAAACGACCGCTGGTAGCAGTGATGGGCGGGGCTCAGGTGAGTGACAAAATTGGCGTGATTGAGCGAATGGTGGACGTAGCAGACGGTATTGTGCTTGGCGGCGCACTGGCGAACACGATGCTAGCGCACAACGGCGCTCGAATGGGAAAGAGCAAGATTGAGCCGGGTCAAGACGAAGTGATTGAGCGAATTTATGCAAAAGCCCGTTACAAGTTGGGGGCAACGAATTACGACACGTTACTACTTCTGCCAGATGACCTTGGTGTCGGTACGTCACTTGAACCATCGGCCACGCGTCGGGATGTCGGTGCTCGGGCGGTAGGCAACGATGACTATGCGCTTGATATTGGTCCACAGGCGACGACACATATGCTAGCGGTGATTGAGACTGCCGCAACGGTGATTTGGAATGGGACGCTTGGTATGTGTGAAATTCCGGCATTTCGCGCGGCATCGGAAGCATTGGCTGCAACATTGGCAGAAGGCCGGGCGACTTCTATTATTGGCGGCGGTGATACGGCTGATTTCGTACTGCACTGGGACAAACAAGCTGGCAAGAGTTTTACACATGTCAGCACAGGCGGTGGGGCTAGCCTCGAACTGATGAGCGGTCTTACGTTGCCGGGTATCGAATGTTTGCTCCCGGGCAAGAAATAGCGTACACTGTTGATAGAAAAACATAAGCATTATTCTAATCTGTGGGCAAAACATTACTTATCGCAAACTGGAAAATGAACCTCACCATCCATGAGGCGAGTTTGTTTATTCATACTTTGTCTGACATGATCGACCATGATCCAAAAGTCGAAATTGTGCTTGCCCCCACGATGTTGGCACTGCAGGCCCTGTCTCTGCAGAACCCCCACCATCAATTCAAACTTGCTGCTCAGAATTTCTACTGGCGTGATAGTGGTGCGTATACCGGCGAAGTGTCAGCCACGCAGTTACGTGGGCTCGTCCGGTATGCCTTGGTTGGTCATAGCGAACGTCGTCATGTGTTTGGCGAGCGGGATCGTGACCTGCGAAATAAAGTACAAGCAGCGTACCGTAATGAAATTACACCAGTATTGTGTGTTGGCGAGACGGCAAGCGAACGTGCGCTGGGCGAGACTAATGATATTCTGCACGATCAACTCGTGGGGGGCCTAAGCAACATCACTGGAGAAGAAGCCGGTCATTTGGTGGTAGCCTACGAGCCTGTCTGGGCGATCAGCAACGGCAAAGACTTTGCCAGTCATGCAGTTCCCACACCGAACGATGCGGCGCAGGCGGCAAAGGCGATTCGCAACCAGATTGCCCATTTATTTGGTGCGGCGACCGCCAAAAAAGTGCGCGTACTATATGGAGGCAGTGTCACGGCAGATAATGCTGCCGGCTATCTTGGAGCCGAAGGGATCGACGGACTATTGGTGGGCGGCGCCAGTCTTGATGTTCATTCTTTTGCCGCCATTATCGACAAAGCCGCGAAGAAGAAATCACCTACAAAAGGAAAGAAAAAATAGATGACTGATATTGACTTTGACGCACTCGATAAAGCTGTAAATAGTTTGATGTCAGATGCGAACGTTGCCAAAAATAATGATACGAGTCCCGAGGGAGTACTACAGAGGCCCGTGCCAGTTGCTGCAGCCAATCCAACAGCTGCAGGTTCTTCTGGGCCGTCGGTAGCCTCTGAGCCACCGACTCCCGTTAGTCAGTCAGATGCTACACCTCAGCCTCAGTCGACACCGCTTGCGGTCAAGCGTCGCGGCCAATTCATGGATATCGTTCCTCCTGCAAAGTTAGCACCAATGCCGGTGAGCCGTCAGGGTGTGACGCTGGAAGCACCGAAAAGCACACTGGAAGCTCCTCGCCCTTCAACTTCTCCAGAAGTGGTAGCCCCTACGCAAGCGCCTGTGAGTATGTCTGATCCAATTGAATCAACGCTGACACAACTAGACAAAGAAACAACAGAGCCTCTGAACACTTCGCTTCCTGCAACCGAACCCGCCGAAATAACCGAGGAGCCAAGCACGACGTCACCAGCGAGTAGTACTCCTGAATTATCCTCGCAGGGCACAAGCTTGATTATGAGCAATGCGACGTCACATTCCCAAGAGGATGAGGAAGTTCCTTCTGAGGTGGTAGCAGAAGTGGCCAAAAACTCAACCGAGGAACCGCTGTCTTCGCCGTTTCTCGCAGATGCCAAGGTAGAGAAACGGCCCCTCGGATCACCGGTATCAGCAGCTGACGACGCCGAAGTTGCCGCAACAGAGTCTTCTTCAAATGACCCTGTAGAGACGCCGAATGATGCGATTGACCATTCTACTGATCAACCACAAATCAAACCTACTGTTCTGCCCGAGGAACTGCAGCAAGATGTCGCTTCCCTCGAGGCAGCACCTGTAAGCACACCTGTAGTAGATCACGAAGATGAGATACCTCAGCCTTCAACCCCTGAACCAGTTGCTGCCGGGGGATCAATCGCTCAGCAGTACGCCGAACAACCGAGCACCGGAGATCAGACGAGTGGTGCGATTTTTGACACCGCAACGTATCATGCGGCGACCGATGTCGCAGTGCCT
>CAYTTD010000381.1:0-2607 GCA_964440595.1 uncultured Gaiellales bacterium | reverse complement strand
AACTACGTGACCTTTGCTGGCGCCGCCTTGGCTCGGGCCAGTGCGCTACCTTGTCCTGATGTGATTTGGGCATCCTCTCCACCACTTTCGGTTGCATCGGTTGGAGAAGCGTTGTCACTGCGATTCAGGAGGCCATGGATATTCGAAGCACGCGATCTTTGGCCAGAGTGGGCGAGTGCAGGCGGCTTACTCGACGAGGAAGGGCGCCTCTATCGATTAATTGAGCGGTTTGCTCATCGGTATGCAACAAAAGCTGATGCAGTGATGGTACCCACGCCGGGGTTGATACCGGGACTCCGCAAGCACGGTGCCGATGCCGTGACCCTTGTTACTGGAGCCATTGCCGATAATCCCCCCGATGCCGGTGTTCGAAAAGAGGTTCGCCGCAGACTGGGAGTTGCAGACAATTGCTGCCTATTCACATACCTTGGAGCACACGGAATACTCAATGGCCTTGACACCCTGTTTGAGGTCGTTGCCTCGTTGGAAGAGAATGATCCTAAGTTCCATTTGAAGGCCAATTTCATTCTGGCGGGTGACGGCAGCGCGTTTGCCGAGCTCCAGGCTTCGTTGAAAAATACACCTCTGAAAAGTCTGCAAATGCTGGGAACCGTCTCGCGTGAAGAAGCGCGAGAGATACTGGTCGCCGCCGACGTTGGACTGCATCTATTGCGCCCTGATCCGATGCTTACAGGGGCTCTGCCGACTAAGGTACTTGAGTACGTTTCAGGACACCGACCATTCATCACTACCGTCCCTGGTCTACCTGGTGACATAGCGCAGCTCTCCGGCGGCGCTCTGGCCGACGGCCCTGATGATCTTTACAGTACCCTGCTCGAATGGTCCAAAATGCCTCCTGAAGAATTGGCTGCACGTGGTGAAAAAGCCTTCCAATGGGGTCAGGAAAATCACGGCATTGAATCCACGGTAGACCAGCTTGAGAGCCTTCTGAACCGTGTTGCACGCAGCAGAGCCAGAAAATAACCCTTGTTCTAAAGTATTCCCGGCGTTTCACCGATAAATGAAATTGTGTAATGCGCAAATGGTTTTTGCGCATGAAAAATTTGCACTTGGAAGTCATGGAAGACAACAACTTTGAACTACATTCAAAGGGCAGGAAGCCAAATTGTCACTACCTTCATACATAGGTCTTGCGCTACTTGTATTGGTGCTGATTGCTGTGTCTTCTCCTGCTGCAATGACCGAGGTAGGAAAGCAGGCAGACAAACTGATGGCCACCGCCGGCGCACCAGATGATCTACGAGGCATTGCGCCAGATTCAAAGCCAGAGAAAAAATCATCGTCGGACGACGCAAAAAGCATGGTTGACGACCCCGAGATGCCAAGGGAGACTCTGGTCTTGAAGACGATAGAAGTACCAGATGCCAATGTTGCAGAAGAGCAGGAAGCCACCGAGTCAAAACCCTCACCTGAGTCGTCTCTATTGATAATCAGAGACGAAGAAATCAAACCGATAACCGGTAAAAAGTAGCTCTTGTCACAGCCATGCAGAGTCCGCATGTAATCCAGAACCACTCAACGAGCAAAACCGGCTGTAGAAGCGAGGTGACAACCCACATTGTCAAACAGGCACCCGCCGCTGCAGTCATCATTGTCAGTTCCCTGACATCCTTACTGTCAATTCCCTGAGCCACAGCTTTTTTTATGCGTCTGCGAGCAACTCCCAGCTGATAAATAACGGCAGTAAAGAAGACCGTAAAAAGTGTTGCTCCCACTATTCCAGTTTCTGCCAGCAGCATCAGCCAGACGTTGTGAACAGTTCGTGGCGCACGTAAAAACAGAGCCGTCTGCTCAACGTCTGCGTCGAGATGTTCACGCACGTTGAACATGTAGTTGCCCATACCAACGCCTCTGACGGGGCTGCTCTTGAACTGTTTGACTGCAACCCGGTTCAGGTCAGATCTGCCGCTGTCACCATCGGCTTTTACACGAGAAACAAAGGCATCTCCGGCAGGAGTTGAGAACGTAATCAGAACGGCCATTGCCAACAACGGTATTCCTACCATCAACCCCGTACTGCGGGTTTGCCGGTCGGCAAAAGCCAGGAATATGAGCGTACCGACGACCACGATGATGACCCCTGTGCGACTCTGTGAGAACACCAGCCCGAACGCCAGAAAGATCATCGCTGCCACCGATATGATCCTCAACCAGTTCGAACGTGACAGGAAAATGGTTGGCAGCGCCAGAACTATTGCCACCGCAGTAAGCATCGAATACTCGTTTGAATCCTTGACCATCCCAATGAAACGACCATTAAGATTCGCCCCGGTGATTAATCCTGAGGCGGTCGCAACCGTTGCTCCAGCAAGCATTCCCCACCCGGCTGCGAGAAACTCAAAAGTCGATTCCTGCACAAGCCACACACCAAGTAACACAAACATGTCCAAAGCCAACAACATGCACACAGAGCGCACCTGGGCGACGTTCGCCGCCCACCCCATCGAGGCCACGGAAAAGGCAAAGAAAACGGCCAGGGCGATCACAATGGTTCGCGTTCCTGGAACTTTTGCCTGAACAAATCCCCTGCCAGAGCGGGAAGCAATCAGCCAACGTAATGCGACCACGGCGATAAACGCTCCTCCA
>CAYTTD010000380.1:0-2609 GCA_964440595.1 uncultured Gaiellales bacterium | reverse complement strand
TTTTTCGTCGTGCTGGCACGGATCATTGGTTTCTTCATGGTTGCTCCTTTCTTTGGAAGCATGAACATTCCAATGACTGTAAAGGTATTCATGGCTGCAACGTTTGCTGCGGTTATCACGCCTCTGGTTGGCGACAAGCAGCTCGTGGGCCTGGCGCTTGCTTACAAGGCCGGCACGTTTACTACGATCGTGCTCTTTGTGAATCAGATTCTCATTGGCCTGGCAATGGGCCTTGTTGGAGCATTCGTCTTTTACGCAATTGAATCCGCAGGACGCATAATCAACGTTCAGTCCGGCGCAAACATGACCGATCTCGTCGCACCTCAGACCGGTGAGCGAACCTCGCCAGCAGGCAGCCTCTACATGATGCTTGCCCTTTGTCTGCTCGTTGCAACAGGGCAGCATCTTGTAATGATTGACGCCCTGATCGACAGCCTGAAGATACTCCCTGCTTCTGCCGACTATGGCTGGGTTGGAAGTCCGCTGAATGGCAACGATTCGTTCCTGAAAGAGATGGCTTTTCTGTCGGGCAACTCACTGCTGATTACGGTAAAGGTTGCGGCACCGGCAATGCTTTCGCTGATGATGGCCGACATCCTACTGGGCATCATCAATCGTGGCGCACCACAGGTAAACGTCTTTGCTCTCTCACAGGTAATCAAGGGCCCAATTGCAATCGCAGCAATGCTTATGGCACTTGGCACCACCGCTCACTACATTACTGACGGAGCCATCCCTTCATTCCTTGAAGGAGAGCACTCCATTACATCGCTCGTCAAAAAGATGGCGGAGTCATCATGATTGGCTTCACTCCCGTAAACCAGGCTCGACAGGCCGCGCTGATGAGGGGCAGGTGAGGCTAGATGGCAGAAGACAAGCACTCAAAAAAGCATCCTGCGTCCGAGAAGAAAAAGCGCGATCTGAAGAAGAAGGGTACCGTTGCCAAGTCGCAGGACGTACCCATGGCGACTGGCCTGCTCGCCGCTTTCGGTGCACTCATGATGATGGGACCGTTCATCCATAAACGACTCCTGGGTATTACGGAGAAATGTATAGCCATTTTGGCAGACGTCGGTAAGCCTGAGGGCATCGATATCGGTCGCCTCGGCTATGAGACTCTCATCGACATTCTTATGCTATCCCTGCCTGTACTGGCAGCAGTACTCATTGCCGGCATAGTGAGCAACATGGCTCAAAGCGGTCTGATCTTCACCGGTGAGCAGCTCAAGCCCAACCTGAAAAAGATCAACCCGGTAAACAAGCTCAAGCATTGGTTCTCAATCAAATCCATGCAGGATCTGATGAAGTCGCTGGCGAAGATCGCAGCCGCAGGTATTGTTGGATGGATCAGCTGGAAGTCGGGCCTGCAGGCAATCTCAGAGTCTGTCTACGCAGCATCTGCTGCAGAATTGATGGTTCTTGGAGCAGCTCTTATCAAGAGCATGTTCTGGAAGATCCTGCTTCTCTACATCATCGTGGCGATCATCGACTTCTTCTTCCAGCGAAAGAACTACGCGACAGAACACAAGATGACCGACAAGGAAGTTCGCGACGAGTACAAGAACACCGAGGGTGACCCGTACATGAAGGCAAAGCGCCGACAGATGGCCCACGAAATTGCGTTCAACCAGTCTCAGGATCACGTGCCACAAAGCGACGTAGTTGTCATCAACCCTACGGAGCTGGCAATTGCTCTGAAATATGACCCGGAAGTAAGCCCGGTGCCATACGTGATAGCCAAGGGCGAGACGCGTCACGCTGACAACATGAGATCATCAGCCAAGAACTCCGGGGTGCCAATCGTGCGAAACAAACCACTGGCTCGTGCACTTTGGGAGACCTGTGAGATCGGCGACATCATCCCCGAGGATCTCTATCGCGCTGTAGCCGAGGTCCTGGCCTACGTATTCTCGATCAAGGAAGATCAAGCCAACGCTGCCCAGGACGCATCCCACACTGCTATCGCTGCAGAAAACGGGGATACCAGCCAGATTTATGGCGAAGAAAGCGTTTACAACGACGCAAATCCGTCGTACTCTGAAGACAGTAACGTTCTTCTGAATGCGTGACCCCACATAGACGCACAGGCGAACACCCCCAGCAATACTAGTAAAAGGCAGGCAGCTCCCCACAATGAATACGCAGGGAATCCTCGGCAAGTTAACGGGCCTGACACGCTATACAGAGGCGTGGCTTGCACTTCTGCTGTTCTTTGTTCTAATCCTGCTTATCTATCCACTGCCACCAATGGCCCTCGACTTCTTCATCGCGATCAACCTCGCTATGTCAGTCGTAATTCTCCTCACAGCCATGTACATCAAGCGGGCACTCGACTTCTCGGTCTTCCCGGCAATGCTTCTGGTTACGACCCTATTTAGAGTATCGATCTCGGTTGGCACCGCCCGCGTCATTTTGGGCGAGACCGGTCGGTTTTATCAGAAAGGTGGCACCGACTATGCAATGGGCGCAGCTGGTCACCTGATTGAATCATTTGGCGAGAAGGTTGCCGGTGGCAATGCTGTTGTCGGCATCGTGATGTTCATCATCATCACCGTTGTCCAATTCGTCATCGTTGCACAAGGTGCAGGACGCGTTTCAGAGGTTGCCGC
>CAYTTD010000379.1:0-2612 GCA_964440595.1 uncultured Gaiellales bacterium | reverse complement strand
CATCCCCGCAAGCTTCTCGTCGAGCTCGCGTTGCTGATCTTCGCTAAGCTGATCTTCTGCCGATTTGCCTTCCTCGGCTCCGTCGGCTTTTGCGTCCTCGCGTATGTTGGACAGCGTGTCGCCAAGCATTGAGTCGAGCACGTCTTCGTCTGCCTTGCGATTCTCATCGAGCGCTTCGGTGACTCCCAGAATTTCAAGCGTGGTCATACCGGCCAGATCAAGCTGCTCACCGTTCTTGTCGGCCTTGCCGTCGGCGGCGTCGACGTGCACCTGGAAAACTGCGTCCTCTTGTTTCTTTGCCAGGGCATCGGCGGCTCGCTGATACTTCGCCTTGTCGTCGCCGTCCTTGGAGTTTGCGAGATCCTGAATCGCCTGCCGAACGTCCTTAGAGCTGCTCTCGCCGTCGTTGCGCTTGAACTGGTTGCCGATTGCGGATGAGTCACGAATTTCGGTCGCGCCCTGGGCTGCCGGATTGCCTCCTGATCCTGACCCAGCGTTACTGGTGTTTCCAGAGTTGTTTCCCGCGGGTGGGGTGCCGGCGCCAGAGTTGGCGGCAGCACGCTTGGCACCCTCGGCTATGCCGGTGATTCCCTTCTGTGCTGCTTCCTTCAAGCCACCAATTAGTGACATTGACCGCTCCGTCCCTGGTTGTCTGAACCGCGTCCCAGCGATTCGTTGTGCGGGATTTGTTGCTGCTAATGCGAAAAACCACTTTTCGGCATCGCAGCGCCCGCACGGGCTTACCTGTCCTGATACCAAGGTGCAACGGCTTGCAAAATGTGTCAAGCATTGACCAGTAAGGTGTGTTGGAATCGTCGTTAAAGTGACCGGTGTTCGCCCAGAAACGATATTTGTTGGCACTCTCTGGCATAGAGTGCTAACAACGCGGTTGCAATTCGGGCCCGCGCTCGCTATCATGCCCAGTGTTGGCACTCAGAACCCCCGTGTGCCAATCAGCTGAGGGGTGGATGCTTCATAGCTCCCCACAATCTAATCCCAAAGCTGAAAACCCACGGGAATTCAACTAAAAATCAGGAGGAACCATCGTGGATCTCAAACCACTTGGCGATCGAGTAATCGTAGAGGTGCTCGAGGAGGAAGAAGTCACTGCAAGTGGCATCGTGCTCCCCGACACGGCAAAAGAAAAGCCACAGCGTGGCAAGGTGCTGGCAGTAGGTGCCGGCCGCTGGGAAGACGGCAAGCGTGTGCCTCTCGAAGTAGGCGAGGGCGACGAGGTTGTCTACTCAAAGTACGGTGGAACAGAGGTAAAGGTTGACGGTAGCGAGTACCTGATCCTTCGCGAGAGCGACATCCTCGCCGTATGGACCCGCGCAGCAGTAACTGCGTAACTGAAGAACATTAAGGTAAACAAAACAGACAGGGAGAAATATCATGGCTCACAAGGAACTACAGTTCCACGAGGATGCCCGACGTGCACTTGAGCGCGGCGTAAACACCCTCGCAGACGCAGTCAAGGTTACGCTCGGCCCAAAAGGTCGCTACGTTGTTCTTGACAAGAAGTTCGGTTCGCCAACCATCACGAACGACGGTGTAACCATCGCTCGCGAGATCGAGGTTGAGGATCCATTCGAGAACCAGGGCGCACAACTCGTACGCGAAGTTGCAACTGCAACCAACGACGTAGCTGGCGACGGCACAACCACTGCAACCGTGCTTGCACAGGCAATGGTGCGCGAGGGTCTCAAGAACGTTGCAGCAGGTGCAAACCCAATCGCACTTCGCCGCGGCATCGAGAAGGCTGTAAACGCAGTTGTTGAAGACATCAAGGGCGTTGCAAAAGACGTAACCGGCAAGGAAGACATCGCACGCGTTGCAACCATCTCAGCTCGCGATCGCGAGATCGGTGATGTAATCAGCGACGCAATCGAGAAGGTCGGCAAAGACGGCGTTGTGAACGTTGAAGAGGGCCAGGGCTTCGGTCTTGATCTCGAGTTCACCGAGGGCATGCAGTTCGACAAGGGCTACCTCTCGCCATACATGGTTACCGACTCAGAGCGAATGGAAGCAGTTCTCGAGGATCCATACATCCTCATCGCCAACTCAAAGATTGGCGCAATCAAGGACGTGCTTCCAGTGCTCGAGCAGGTAATCCAGGCTGGTCGCCCACTCCTCATCGTTGCTGAAGACGTCGAGGGCGAGTCACTTGCAACCATCGTTGTGAACAAGCTCCGTGGTACGTTCCAGGCTGTTGCCGTAAAGGCTCCAGGCTTCGGTGACCGCCGAAAGCGAATGCTCGAAGACATCGCTATCCTCACCGGTGGCGAGGTAATCACAGAGGACATGGGCCTCAAGCTCGAGTCAACTCAAATCTCACAGCTCGGTCGAGCACGCAAGGTAGTTGTTTCAAAAGACAACACCACGCTCATCGACGGCGCAGGCGAGAAGGCTGACATCCAGGGCCGCATCAAGCAGATCAAGACTGAGATCGACAACACCGACTCTGATTTCGATCGCGAGAAGCTGCAGGAGAGGCTTGCAAAGCTCTCTGGTGGCGTTGCAGTCATCAAGGTTGGCGCTGCTACCGAGACCGAGATGAAGGAAAAGAAGCATCGTGTAGAAGACGCGCTTCAGGCAACACGAGCTGCTCTCGA
>CAYTTD010000378.1:0-2615 GCA_964440595.1 uncultured Gaiellales bacterium | reverse complement strand
TCCGATCACAGTTCGATTACGTCGCCGTAATCATGATCCGCGTCACTCGCGTCAAGGTTGCTCTTCTCTCTAACCATTGCCTGGTTGACGCGCGCAAATCAAGTCACATCGGCACTTTGAAAACAATTTCTGAACGCTTTTGCAAAAGCTCCACGACTTTACATTTGGCGCTGCAATGTTTCGGTAGTGCCATCCAAATGAAACAATCAAATAATCCGACACAGAGAGAGACCCCCAGGATGAGATTCATACACGCAGCAGACGTTCACCTTGGCGCCCCACTAAGAGGGCTTGAGCTTCAAGAAGGTGCACCAATCGAGAAGATTCGTAGCGCGGCAAAGCGAGCCTTTGAGGGGTTGATCGACTACTGCCTGGAAGAGCAGATCGATCTCTTGCTGATCGCCGGCGACCTGTTTGATGGCAAGGCTGGTCTCGATACTCAGATGTTCGTTGAGCGCGAGCTCCACAGGTTCTCGAAGGCAGGAGGAAAGACAGTTCTGCTGCGCGGAAATCACGACGCGGCCTCAAAGCAGGCTCTTCACTACAAGCTGCCCGAAGGCGCGCATGAGCTCCCTGTAAAGAAGGCTGATTCCATCCCCTTCCCCGAGCTCGGAGTTGTCGTGCACGGGCGTGGCTTTGACAAGCAGCACACCACCGACTCGCTAGTTGACGAGTACCCTGCTGCGCGCGACGGCGCATTCAACATCGGCATGCTGCACACAAGCGCGTCTGGCAGAAGTGAGCACGAGGTGTACGCACCTTGCACGCTTGACGATCTGAAGCAGAAGGGCTACGACTACTGGGCGCTCGGCCACATCCATATACGTGAGGAGCTTTGCAGCGACCCGTGGATCATCTTCAGCGGTTGTTTACAAGGGCGGCACGCGGGCGAGACAGGCGCCAAGGGAGCCACTCTCGTTGAGGTAGAGGACGGTGCAATTGTAGGTGCGCCAAAGCACATCGACTTCGACGTCGTTCGCTGGCACACCGTTGAAATCGATGCGACTGGCACCAGCGATGCTGAGGAGCTAGTCGAGAAGGTCGGCGCTGAAGTAGCGCGCCTCATTGCGCCAGAGAGCGAAGATCGCGACCTGGAGTTTGCGGTGCGCGTTGAGGTAGGTGGGCGCACTGCACTGCATCGAACCATTCAGCTGGAGCAGGCAACGATCATCGATCGAATCGTCCAGCAGGTTGCAAGTGCAACCGAGTACCGCGCGTGGTGCGGGCGAGTACGGTTTCATACGAGACCTGAAATTCCCCCGCTTGAACAATTTCAAGCGCGCGAAGACATGGTGGGTGATGTTGCGCGCAGCTTCGAAAGCTCAGTTCGGGCGCTGATGAGTGAAGATGTTTCTGAGGGATCTCTCGCGGTGCTGAGCAAGAAGGTGCCGAAGGAGCTGCTCGAAGGCGAAGACGCCCTCGAGATTCCACTGCTGAATCCAAAAGTCGATACCACTGAACTGATGGATGCAATGCAGCAGGATCTACTGAGTCGAATCGCCGGCAGTGAGGAGGTGCAGTAATGCGTATCGACAAGCTTGAGCTCAGGCGTTTTGGCAAGTTCACAGACCAGACACTTTCTTTTCCAGCCCACGGCGCCCACGGCGGCCTATACGTTGTATACGGCGGTAATGAGGCTGGGAAGACGACTTCGCTCTATGCGATCAGGTATGGCCTGTATGGCTTTCCTAACCTGAGAAATAACAACCCATTGATCTACCACTTCCTTCATGGCATGCCCCGCTTGTGAATTGGCATGCAGATCAGCGATATGAGTGGGCGCGAAATTACATTCACCCGTCGCAAGAAAAATGATCCAGGAGTCATCTTCTCATACGACGACGCCGCTGAGGCGCCTGAGATCAACGACACGATCCTGAAGCTTCTGCAGGGTGTTCCTCGCGAACTGTTCGAGCAGAAGTACGGCTTGAATCGCGAGTCACTACGCATAGGTGGCGAGGCACTTGCCAACGATGACAGTTCGTTGGGAGAGACTCTGTTTGGTGCTGCAACCGGCATCCACAACGTGCGAGCGATGCTCGATGATCTTGCAAGCGAGATCACCGACCTGCTTTCATCGTTCGGCAATGCGCGCGGCAACAAGGGAAAGATCAAGGATGCCGCCACCAGGTGGAGCGATGCAAAAAAGGCGTTTGTGAATTCCAAGCGCGCTGCCGATGGCTATCAACGTGCAAAGAAAGACGCTCAGCAGGTTGAAATGCAAAGAGCGCAGGCACAGGCGGCTCTCGCAGAGCTCGAGTCACAGCGTTCAAGGTTGCAGCGTGCCCAGTCGGTTATTGCCAAGGTGCTGAGGCGCAAGTCGCTTGACGAGGGCATCGCTGACTGTGGTGAGGTAATTGACGGGTGGAGCTCCGAGCTCGAGGAGGAGCGAAGGAATCTGATTCGCGACAGAGCGCAAAAATCGGAAGACCTGAAGAAGCTAAAAGATAAGCAAAAAAAGGCGATCGAGGAGCAAGGCAAGCTCGTCGCGGCAGTGTCTGAAGAGCTTCTCGCCATTGAGGAGCGCATCGGCGAGCTATCCGAACACAACGCCGGATATGTAAGCGCGTGCCGAGACGCGGCAGGTCTCGAGGAGTCGTTGCAGATCGCTGAGG
>CAYTTD010000377.1:0-2620 GCA_964440595.1 uncultured Gaiellales bacterium | reverse complement strand
GAGCGAGTGTCTTTGAGCGCCACCAAATCCATTCCCTTCTGTTCCTCCTGAAGTTCTGAAAACCAGCCGACACGACACACAACTTTGTGTGGCTTTCACACAGTTCTTCGGATTTTTGGACTAAAATGTCCCACTCCGTGGCCGAATTTGATGATTCATCCTGCAAAAATGGCTTTTTCTGGCTCCGCGGGTGTTTCTGCCGTTGCCGGGCGCTTTTCTGCCGTTGCCGGGCACTTACCAACCGTTGCCGCGTGTTTTCACCTGCCCAGACCGGACTTTTATGCGCTATACGAATAATAGTCACCTCGCGGCGCAGGAATGCGCCTTCTACATCTCAAGTCGGAGCAAACCGTAACGAAATCCGCCTTCTACAACTCAAGCCGAAGCAATCCATAGCGGCGAATCCTCTGAGCCTCAACTTTTGAGACTACGCTCAAAATCCCCAGATTACCGGCTGACATCAACGCGTGATAAAAGGTGTTGCAGCCGCGCTTCAGGCCCTCCCGATAGGCGATCTCCATCAGCGCGCTGCCGACTGACACGCTTTGATGTTCCGGAAGAATTGCCATGCTTTTGATGACGAGCCCAGGTGGATTGCCGCGACTGCGCAGAAACTTCATTTTGGCAAACAGCGACTCGCTGCCTCCGGTTGCGCGAGCTGAGTTGATCCAGTTCGGAATGCTGAAGCAGAATCCAACTTCTTCATTGGTTTCGGGCGCCAACGCAAACCAGACATACTCCGGCAAAACTATTCGCGACATGCCTGCGTAGAGGGCCTTGAACTCCTGCCATCCGATTGGCGTAAAGAGGCGCATATCGGCGAATCCGGCGAGTGACAATCGCCAGATGATCTCAAGCTCACGCTCAAACTCATCAAGACGCACTCGGCGAAATGTGTACCCTTGGGATTGCGCCTCTTCAACTCCATCTGTCTTCTTCAGCAACTCCAAATTCGTGCCAACTGTCGACACATACCGATGCGATGGCTTGAACCCAAAGGAGCGCCACTGTGCCGGCGAGTGCCGGGCGGTCATTGGCTCGAGCCAGAATGGTTCAGCCATCTCATCGTCATGGATAGTAAATCGGTAAGAGTGCCAGGTTGAGAAATCAACAGGGCCAACGATCGCCTTGACGTTTCGCGGCGCCGCAGCCAGCCACTGGGCTGCCGCTTCGAGGAGTGCTGCTGCCGCAGCTTCATCAGCAACACATTCCCACATACCTATGTATCCAACTGGCGAATCTCCTCCGCGAGCGTGCCAATTCAGGTTGGCCAATGCACGACCCAAAACCTCGCCTCCTCGCTTAACCACGAAGGCGCAGCCCTCACCATACGAGTAGAAAGGGTGAGTGGCTTTGAGTTTTGACGTTTGGCTTGATGCAGTGGAAATCGCACGAAGAGGGTCGCTCGCCTGAAGCCGCTGAGCCACCTCGACCCACGACGAAAGCCAGGCTCGACTGGGGTCAGTGAGACCTAGCTCGCATTTTTCGATTCTTAAGTCACTCACTGCTTGAGACAATTCCTCTGCACCAATCTATGACAAGCGACGCCAGCTCTATCGCCTCCTTAACGTGCAACTCGTCCAAATCAGTAAACGTATCTGGATACATTTCCATAACCGCATGAGGAGTCAATACCGACGCTTCCATGACCTCGGTCGGAACGTCAAAAGGAATCAAATCGGCGAGCGCTGCCAAATCGTGGGTAAAAGGAAATTCAATCCTAAAATGAATCAACACTCCCTTGAGCGCGAGTTCGACCGCTCGTTGACCGTGAAAACAACGAATTCTCGCGTCAAGAGCAGCACTGGCAAGTGCATCCAAATGTGTCTGTGCAAGATTAATCCAGGTCTCAGGATCATGCGGCGGCGGCATATAGCTCCCGCCCGTAAATTTCAATTTCGCGGAACACACTCCCAAAACTTTCCTTGCCCGCCTCATACCGCTCGGGCGTTGTCACCACGAAATCAATCAACCTTCCCCTCAGCTCGCCCCGCGATTTTTCCAGGTAGAGATTCTGTGCGGCACGCAACGGATCTGTTTCTTTGTCAACAATCACCAACAAATCAATATCACTACCATGCCGAAGTTCGCCTCGGGCTGCCGAACCAAAAAGCACTACACGCAAAGGATTTACAACATCGACCACAAAATCGACTACTTGTTGAATATCCTCCAGATTTGATGAAGAACCGTTTACCATCATCCACTATTTCCCAATTTCAAATGTGATCAATCATAGATCGCGAATCGTGGAGAAACGACAACCCTCAACCACTGAAAATAACTTCGATGCGCCCACTTGCGTAACGAAATCGGCGCGCTATACTGATCTTTGCACGGGAAAGTTCAAATAAGGATTTTCCGAACCCACGCGCCTTGCGCGCGAGTCCAGTGTGGACACATTGGTTTGAGACCCGTGCAATTTTGGAGGGGTCTCATACCATAAGAAAACCGAACCAAACCGTATGCAGCGTTTGAGACCCGTGCAATTTTGGAGGGGTCTCATACAGTATGAGGGTCTTGTGATCGCTACAACTAGTTTGAGACCCGTGCAATTTTGGAGGGGTCTCATACATTCTCCACTGTTCACCTGACGATCTCTTCGTTTTAGACCCGTGCA
>CAYTTD010000376.1:0-2620 GCA_964440595.1 uncultured Gaiellales bacterium | reverse complement strand
ACCTCAGGAGCAGCGACGGATTGAATATCAGAATCAAGGCGTTTCACGAATGGATTGTTTGTGCCAATTGCCTTGGCCAGGCTACGCCTGAGTTCAGTCAATCCGGATTTGGCGCTGCTGATTCCCTCCATCACCCCATTGGCATCATTTTCTCCTATCGAGGACAGCGCTTGGCGGATGCCAGCTTCAGCGGCATCTGAGTGGCGTACCAGCAAGTCTGCATCCCGAACTACTCTTGCAGTGTCGGCAGAATCGATTTTTGCTGCATCTCTCAGGGACTGAAGTGATGCATGCAGCGAGTCGAGCTGGTCAGTCACCACTCGGTAGGAGGCCGGTTTCTGGGCAATCTCAGCGATGTATGCTGGTGGTAGAGCTCCGACGAAGTGTTCGTGCATGACACGATAGCCGTGTTCAGCCCATATGCGGGCATTGTCGATTGGAAGAGTAATCGGTTTGAGTGCCTTTGATCCCTCCGCGCTTACAGCACGCTCGGCTTCGATGAAATTACGTGCCAAACGGTCAAAGTCAGTAGTTATGGAATGAGCCTGGTTGCCGCCGATATGGCCAGATATCATCGCGTCGTGGCTGGTTGTGGTGACTATACGTTCGGCTACCTTTTCAGCTCGTCGCAGTGCAGGCACGACGGCGCCGGCGTTTTCTGCAACGCGAACGAGGCTCATCGCATCGCGCAATAACATTAGATTTCTCCCCCCGGAAAAATAAGCGATATAGGTCAGTCTGATTATCGAATTTGGCGCACCCGGGAGTTACAGGATCACTTTGCGCGCCTGCCCGTTAGGCCTTTTCTATGATCTCGACGCGATATCCGTCGGGGTCTCGAACGAAGCAAAGCAGGGATCCGCCCTCACGCACACGAT
The DNA here is from genome assembly GCA_964440595.1 of uncultured Gaiellales bacterium. Taxonomy (GTDB): domain Bacteria; phylum Actinomycetota; class Thermoleophilia; order Gaiellales; family SKUG01; genus CAYTTD01. The sequence goes on along the minus strand of CAYTTD010000376.1, from coordinate 1,742 downwards.
ATGGAGGTTTTTCGGCGGTGATGCCCAACTCTTCGAGCTCAGCCAGAGTTGCTGCGATGTCGCTAACTGATATCGCAATGTGACCATAGCCTGTGCCAATTTCGTACTCTTCAACGCCGAAGTTATGAGTTAGCTCTAGCCTGTCAGAGTCGCCTGGCAGACCCATGAAAATGTTAATCGCTTCGTCGCGAATCGGCATGCGCCTGCGCTCTTCAAAACCCAGCGCCTTATAGAAGGCGACTGATCTTTCGGGGTCAGTAATACGATAACAGGTGTGAAGGAGTTCCATGGCACGTGATTGTACCGTGGTTGTCAGCACTCCACATGGTTAGTTTGAATACTGGGTGCTTCCGTGAAGCATCAACTCAAGCTCATGCTTCTGCAGCAGGCCATCAGTGGGATCAACATCGCCAGCCATACCGTCAAAGCTCTCGGCATACCTGGTCATTTCGCGCCTGGTTACAACTCCGTTCTGGTTGCCATGGTAGTCAGCGCCGATTGCGACGCTCAAGTCGCTTCCCAGTGCCTCTGCCTCAGGGGTACGATTAACGTATACCTCGCCTGTTGATCTGGGGCGAGGAGGCCTTGGCGCGCTGTTGTCGAACTCGCTTCCGCCATTTCTGATGTGGTCAGCAAGATCGCGCTCGTAGCGACGCTGATCGCGCCTCGATGCGCTCAGTAGCTTGCTAGGGTCAAAATCGCCAATGCGGATTCGATCCGCGCCACCGTGCGAGTCAAAGAAGGTATCTGACACACTCTGAGGGTACTGCGGCTCGTACTGGATCTCGTGTACGAAGTTCTTCTTTGTGAATACGTTAGCTGCCGTTGCCCCGCATAGGGCACCCAATACTCCGACTGAGGCTGCGTTGACCAACCCCTTACCGCGTCCGCCGGTCAATGCAAACAGTGCGGCGCCACCCAGTGCGCCACCAACCGTCCACTTGTTGAACTTTGAGTCCTTGGCAAACGATTTGCCCAGGCCAGGAAGTTCATTGACCTCTTTGCTGTTTGCAAATGTTGAGCCAAACATCAACCCGAGGCCAATGCCGCCGATTACGTGCCCTGCTACTGGATTGAACGCCTTAACGCCCATTGAAGCAAACATCGTCACCAGACCGCCGTATATCGCAGTCGACGGCGTCGTTTTGTTGCCAAGATATTCACCGGCAAATGTGCCAGCGAGTGCGCCCGCAGCTACGGGCAGGTAGTGGCTGCCCATCGGGCCAAACGTGATTCCCATTTTACGTCCCCAGTCCAAATTCTGAATTGACTTGAATTTGGTCCCGCCCCGTCCTATCGGTAGTCCATCCTGAACCCGTTTCACCAGTCAGCGGTATCGATAAATCCCTCAACCGATGTTGTATGGTTGGAGGTATGAAAAATCTTCACACAAAATTCCTGTTCTCATCAATCGCTCTCATTGTTGCAGTCTCTTTTTTGGCGGGATGTGGCGCCACCGATCAGGTGAAAGAGGCAACCAGAGTGACCAAAGCTGGCCTCAGCACCGCTGGATATCTGAAAGAAATTCAGCCGCAGCTCACGCAGTACTCCACGGTGATAGGTACCGTCAACACCCAACCTCCGCACAACCCGGCCAAGGGCAAGGTGCTGCACAAAACGTCGAGTGATCTCAAAGCAATCGCAGCAGAGTTGAAGGCAATTGAACCAGCCAAGGAGTACAAGGCGGCGCACGCAGACCTGATCAAATCGGTCGATGAGTCAGCTGCTGTTGTTGAGAAAAT
>CAYTTD010000375.1:0-2627 GCA_964440595.1 uncultured Gaiellales bacterium | reverse complement strand
TTCGGTCAAACAGGCAGGCAACAATGAAGTGTCCCGCGCGTTCGGGATCAGGTTTTACGTGAACGATGCGCGCCTTGCCTGAAAGGTCTCCTCCGTGCTCAGGAAGATAGAAGGTAATTGTTCCTCGATCGCCTTCAAATACCCGCCGCGATGTGCGCAGCGAAACGCCGCCGCCCGACATGTTTCGCGTAATACCTGAGATACGCGTACCAAGTGTGCGTTCATCTGAAGACTCAGCTCCATCAGGAATATCGGCGAGCTGCTCCAGCGTGAGGTGAGCCAGAAGTGCAACATCAACTCGCACATGATTTCGCCTTTGAGCTCGATGGACATTTCCTCTGCGGCTGATCTCAACGAGAGTCTCTCCGTCATGTCTGAACACAGAAAGTACTTCTGCCTCGAGACACCAGTAGCCGCCATTACCCGTGTACCAAACTCTGATCAGGTTCCCCTCACTTACGGGGAAGCTCCTGCCCTCAAGCTCTGGAAGGCTGATTCGCAGAGTATCTACCGTCTCTTGAACAAGCCGAGAAAAACATTGAGCAGCTCCTCGATCAAGAAGAGATACCTCAAGCCGTTGGTTGAGTCTCGGTAGCGGTGTAGCGGGAACTGCCATCAGGCTGGTTCTCCTTTCTGCGTTTCAGGTATTACGAGGCCAGCAATTGCTCTGGCACCTGCAGCATGAATGTCTGCAGGAATGGATGGTCCATCACTGAGATAAGTTATCGGCAAGCCCAGCCGAAAACACAAATTTATTATCTGGCCCGCAAATCGGCTCTCATCGAGCTTGGTGAGAACAAGCCGATTTGTGCCGAGATTTCGCATGTGCTCGTGCAGAGACACCGCTTCCCGAAGGCTTGTGGACAATGGCAGCACGAGGTGGACGTCATCGACGCCCATAGCTGCAAAACAGGTAGAAACCAGGTTTCTGGACTCAACGTCAAGACACGCCGAGCTTGGTGTGTCGATCAGTACCAGATCGCGGTCCTGAAACTTCTGGAGGGCGATTAGCGCCTGTTCTGCGTTAGCAGCGAAGGCAACGTCAAGATCGCTACGACTCATCAGTGGATTTGAATTCTGTCGGGAGGCATCGTCATTTCTTCCGGTGAGGATGCATACGACCCCAACCTTCAGGCCAGCGACTGCGGAATAGCCATCTGCAAGCTTTGCTGCCATTGTGCTTTTTCCTGCACCACTGGGTCCAACAAGTGCAAGCCTGTGTGCGCGTCCGAGCGGTATCCAACCGGTCTCCACCCGAATCATCTCTGCCATGACTTCTCTTGTGAGCTCAATATCACTTACACCATCTGCAACAAACGGTGCACGGTGAAGCAGAACTCGTGATATCAATGCCATCGATAAATCGCGATCAACACCCGAGTTGTAAAGCACTGCTTCGAGACTTTCCATCCTTTGAGCCGTTGAACCAACTGGTTGAACGCCTGGGGTGATTGTCTGCTGCTCTGGTGTGATCAGATACGAAGATTCCACCGGCGCTTGTGCTACAGGCTGTGGAGGCTGCATGACCGAGGCAACCTGTTTAGTGGCCGCCATAATGTCGCGCAACGAAGCCGCTTCCAGATTCGGGAATGTATGCGTAGGTGTCTCTTCAACCACAGCGGCACGCAATGTGGTCTGAGTTTTTGGTGGCTTAGGCGCTGTCTGATCAGCTGACGACAGTTGCGTTTCAATTTCTTTTGTTGCAGCAGCTATTGCCTGGTGCGCGCGAGCTGCAAGTATCCTGGCCTGCTCCTGGGGCTCTGGCGCTTTGACTGGCTGCGGGTTGGCCGGCTGAGTTGCCTGGCGTCGTGGCAGATCCATCGGTTCATACGCGCCAGAAGCTGTTTTTGAGACAGCCGCCCCCTGCTTCAGGATATTGTCATACTCTTCAGCAAGCTGTGCATCGGCTGAAGGATCCCAATCGTCATGGGTATCAATCTTTTTTCGAGAAGAGGCCTTGCGAACCGTTTCAGTAAAGGATTCATCGTTTTTATCCTGAGAATCCCCTTCACTACTTTCCATTGCAATCAGTTGGTCATGATTCGGCATCTGGTCGGCTGCAGTTACCTCGATAACCCTCTTGCCAAAAAACCCACCGATGCCGCCGTTGATTACTTCTCGGTGGCCGAGCACGACAGCATCAGATCCAAGCTCTTCACGAACCTCGGGCAAAATCTCTTCTAGCGAACGCCCCTGAAAGGTTTTTATTCTCATGCTGCACTCACTTTCTGGCTGTCAGCGCCGGCATCATTCGCGGCGCCCGAATCAAGGCTTACTCGCCCCACCATCTGAATGTCAATGTCTCTTCCTATCTCGTTGTACGAGAAGACTGCCAGCCTTGGAAGCATCGCTGCCGAGACCTGCTTCAGATGACGGCGAACCTTTGCCGAACACAGAACGACTGGTGCCATACCACTATGTGATACCCGTTCAACCTCAGCTCGTAACGCGTTCAGCATTGAATTGACCGTAGCTGGGTCAACATTCAGGTACGAACCTTCCTGAGTTTGCACGACGCTGTCAGCAATAAGTGCCTCCAGTAGACAATCCAATGTGATCGTAGAAAGTGACCGTCCATCCATTCAGCTAAAACATGGCTGCACAATTGTGAGTACCAGTGCCTGTCT
>CAYTTD010000374.1:0-2628 GCA_964440595.1 uncultured Gaiellales bacterium | reverse complement strand
GGTGCGCCCTTGACAATGAACAGCACCATCTGGAGAGTGGCATGACAAGCAAAGGCATTGCAGTCCAGTTCTTCGACATCACTCTGGACTAAATCGTCCGAATGGGCGAGGAGAGGTACCGGGTAACACATGTGTTGTCTGTCGACACGGTCTTAGCGGTCAATCTTGCGTCTGCTGAAGCGCAACGTTTGCCCATTGAGCAGCTGGTGCTCGAACGGGACGCAGTTGTGTTGAAGGATGCAGATAAACCGCGAGATTTGAGCCTTTATTCAGCCAGCGAATGGCGACAGGCGCAGTCGCGTCTCCAGGCAATTAAGGGCTTGATCGACGATGCTACTCGCACTCGTCAAGCGGCAGAGGCCGCCGCTGCCGCTGCAGGTGTGCACGTTGCAACCTTGTATCGCTGGCTCAATGACTACCTTCGCGTCGGCAACGTCTCGGCGTTGGTGCCGGCTAAACGTGGGCGTAAGACAGGCACACGTTTGTTGTCAGTTGGCGTGGAGGCGATCATCGACTCAGTGATTGAGGAGTTGTACCTTACGAAGCAACGGCATACTCCCCAGGATGTGATCGAAGAGGTGGAGGCTCGCTGCCGGCTCAACAAGATCGACGCGCCGCACCCCAACACCATTCGTGCGCGCATACGGCGTGTTCCCGAGGTTGTTCAACTTAAGCGCCGCGGACGCCGTGAGGAAGCCATCAACAGGTTCACACCGATCAGAGGAACGATCGAAAACGCGACGCACCCCTTTTCGGTGATCATGATCGACCACACACCAATGGACATCATAGTGGTGGACGAGGTCAATCGGAAACCTATTGCACGCCCCTACCTAACCATCGCAATTGATGTGTTCAGCCGCATGGTGGCCGGTCTGTACATCAGTCTCGATCCTCCAAGCTCAGCTTCAGTGGCTTTGTGCCTCGCAAATGCAATATGCCCAAAGCGAGAGTACCTGGCGACTTTGGGCGTACCTGGTAGTTGGCCAGTGTGGGGCAAGCCAGCTATGGTGCACGTCGACAACGCCAAGGAGTTTCGCGGAATGGCCCTAGAACGCGGGGCTGCACAAAACGCGATTGACTTGCAATGGCGGCCACCGGAGACGCCGAACTACGGCGGGCATATCGAGAGGTTCATCGGAACCACGATGAAGTTTGTTCACCGGCTACCTGGCACGACCTTCTCCAACCCAAAGCAACGCAAAGGCTATGACTCTGAAGCAGAGTCTGCACTGACGCTCAAGGAGCTGGAGGTCGAGTTGGTGGACTTCATCGTCAACAAGTACCACCAGCGAGCGCATGCTGGCATTGGAGTGCCTCCCATCAAAAAGTGGGAGCGCGGCATCATCGGCACGGACGACGAACCAAGGCTCGGCTTAATGCCGATGCCAAACGACGCGCACCGACTGTTGATCGACTTCATGCCGATGAGCACGCGGACGATTCAGCGATACGGGATTCAGTGGGACAACATTACTTACTACGATCCGGTCCTCGACTCATACATCAACTCGAATGATCCAGAAGACGACGATCGAAAGCAGAAATTCATCGTCCGGCGAGATCCTCGCGATATCAGCTGTATCTACTTCTACAACGCTGCGGACGGTTCGTACATGCGCCTGCCCTACCGCAACATCGGTTACCCGCCGATGAGTCTCTTCGAGTTGAATGCCATTCGCAAACAGCTGACAGACGATGGAGTTCGTGATATCGATGAGAGTTTGATATTTCAACAGCTGGAGCGGTCCCGAAAGCGTGTCGCAGAGGCGGTTCAGAAATCCAAGCAAGCGCGCAAAGTTCAGGCGAGAAGCCACACTGCAACAAAGGCAGTGTCACAAAGCAAATCGCCACATGCGCCAGTGCGCGGGCTTGCGACGCCAGCAACCGTTGTTGGTGACGATCGCGTGATGGTCGATGTACCGATGGGCTCTTCCAGATTGTTCGACTCGATTGGTGAGGTAGAGGAGGACATCTTTGCTGCGCCGATTCGGCCGTTCGATAACCTTGGGATGCGTCAATGATGAAAAGTGATGCCGATCATCTGTGTCCCGATGCTCGGGCGGCTTTGGAGTTTCCGAAGCCCGAGCGAATAGCGTTCAGTCGGCAAGACCGCTGGGTGGGCTACACGCGTGCGGAACAAATTCTCAGACAGATCGATGATCTGTTGCTCTACCCGCGCACGATGCGCATGCCTTGCCTACTCGTTGTAGGCCGTTCAAACAATGGAAAGAGCTCGATCGTTGAACAGGTGCCACGCAGGCATCCGTTTCTGATCGGTGAGGATGGCAAGCCGACCTTCAGCATTTCATGGATCGCGATGCCGGCTACACCGACGGAGAGTAGCTTCTGGTCGGAAGTATTGCTTTCACTGAACATTGCGCATCGCGTTCAAGAGCGCGCTGACGTAAAACGCTTGTCGGCAATCGATGCCATGCGACACGCGGGGACGCGGCTGTTGATGATCGACGAAATGAACCACCTGGCGAATGCAGGCAAGGATGCAGGTGCTATCTTGGCGGAGATCAAGAACGATACATCTGCACTCCGGATACCGATCTTGGGGACTGGAACACCTGCGGTAATGAATGCCCTCAGGAGCGAGCCGCAGCTGATGACTCGCTTTGA
>CAYTTD010000373.1:0-2629 GCA_964440595.1 uncultured Gaiellales bacterium | reverse complement strand
TTCTCTCTAAGCTGGTTGGTAAACACGCAGATCGTATTTACACGATTCAGACTGCCTGAAAACTTGCGAAGGGCCTGCGACATGAGGCGCGGCGGAGGGCCCACGAACGAGGCACCAATCTCGCCTTCAATCTCAGCCTTTGGCACAAGAGCCGCAACCGAGTCGACAGCTATGACATCTAGTTAACCGCTGCGGATGAGAAGCTCACAGATCTCAAGTGCCTGCTCACCATAATCGGGTTGTGAGATGAGAAGCTCATCAACATTCACACCAATCTTCTTTGCATACACAGGATCGACCGCATGCTCGGCGTCAATAAATGCACAAGTACCGCCGCGCTTCTGAGCTTCGGCGATTATGTGGTAGACAAGGGTTGTCTTACCGCTTGACTCAGGCCCGTAAAGCTCAACAATTCGACCACGTGGAATACCACCGATTCCAAGTGCAAGATCAAGTGGCAATGCCCCCGTAGGAATCGCCTCAATGTCGGCAGAAAAATTGTCACCCAGACGCATGACTGCGCCCTTGCCAAATGATTTTTCGATGTGGCTCAGTGCCGCATCGAGTGCCTGCTCGCTTTGTCCTTTTGATTTATCCATTGCCATCCAACTCCCTCATGCTGCTTCTCGGAACGGTCTCTTACTTGATCTGTAGAACAACACTTTACCGGCACCGGCGGATGGATTGGATTCGACAATGCAACAAATCAGCAACAACTTCTTTACAATTTCTTAATAACTTTTCCATGGCACAGCGCCATTAACAGTTTGACAATGGCAGCTACAGCTACAACATGCCCGGGTATTACCCCCATATCGCTTCCCTTCAAGTTCTATGCGATTTTCGTCGATAAACCTGCTGCATCAACAATGGAATCTGACACCAACCAACAGAACCAGCCATCAGGCGAAAATCCGCCGCCGCAGAATCCGATCGTGCATCCTGAAGACGTTGAAACCATCTTTGGCCTCGTAACTGCTGCGCAAGATGGCGACAGAATGGCATTCGGGCAGCTCTTTGACGAGCTGCACCTGCCCATCTACAGATTCGCCGTTAGCAGAACCGGTGCACCCGAAGATGCCGAAGACATAGTCTCCGAAACATTTCTCGAGGCATGGCGTGCGCTCGGAAAGTTCCAGTGGAGAGGAGCTCCATTCAAAAGCTGGCTCTTTGCCATCGCCGACTCAAGAGTAAAAAACCACGCGCGCAAGAAGTCACGCCGTAATGCAGCGTCCGAGGCCATCAGGTTTGAGCAGTCAACGCCACGCATCGATCCGTCACCTGCACTGCAGCATTCGCTTGGTGATCACGCCGAGGTAAAGAAGATGCTCGACGGGCTGAACGACGCGCAAAGAACAGTCCTCGTACTGCGCTTCTACGGTGGTTTCAGCACGGAGGAGATTGCGAATCACATTGGCAAATCTGAAGTCAGCGTTCGCCAGATTCAGCTGAAGGCGCTCGAACGCATTGGCTACCAGCTACGCCATAAAAAAAGGAATGAAGACGCGAGTGGAAGGGAGGCAGCATGATCGTAAACGAAGATGCCAACCCCGACATCGAGGCAGCACTACGCTTCTTCACCGACTCTGCGGAGTCGATCGACAACATGCCGGGTGCCGAAGTGATTCGGAACCGCATGCTTAACGAGATCGCCGATCTACAGGCAGAACAAAGAGCTCATGACGCAGCTTTCGGAGGCTCACCAGGTGATCCAGCGCGAAGTCTGTGGCGTCTCCAGCGCAGGCGATTCAGACGCAGCGTCGTGATGGGTGTTGCCGTACTGACAATGACTTCATCCATTGCCGTTGCCGGGAATACAGACACCAGGGTTGGGCATGTGGTGCGCAAGGTGGCGCACGAGCTCAACCTTGTGCCGGCTCCGCCTCCTCAAACCAAGCAGCCGGGCCCCAACGAATCAAATGGCGGCAATGGCAGGAATTCCGGCGCCGCAAATAGCGGAAACCACGGTGAGGTTCCAATCGAGGTGTTCAGTGGCCACATCGACAAGATCAAGACGCATGCTGCATTAGGTGTACACCAGCACATTGATCCGGTGCTGGTGGCTAATGGACAACCAGGCATTGACGTCGAGGAAGCATGGGACGTTGATCTTCCCGATGCAATGGTCGGAGACGGGCCGAACCAGGACAAGCCGTTTGATGGTAACAGGCCGGAAGGCAGTCACGACAAGCCAGGCGGTGGAAATCAATCACACGGTGGCAGCGGCAGACCCGATGATGATCATGGCGATAGGCCTGGCGGTTCGGGTGAACGCCCAGGCAGGGAAGACGAACACCATGAAGACGATGACAAACCAGGCGGGAATGGTCGCCCCAACAGCAACGGACGACCCGGTGGTGGTGAAAAACCGGATCGCGAAGAGCGCCCAGGTGGAGAAGACAAGCCTGATCGCGAGGAGCGCCCTGACGGTGAAGACAAGCCACCAATCGGTGGCGGCCCAGGGCCGGTTCATGGTGGCGAAGGAAGCTCCAGCGGCGAAGGTAGCGGCACAGGTACCAGGCCAGGAGAAGATCATGAGCAGGAACCGATCGAGAAACCAGAAGACGAGCACGAAGAAGATCATCAGGAAGAACACGAAGACGAGCATGAAGATGAGCATGAAGACGAA
>CAYTTD010000372.1:0-2631 GCA_964440595.1 uncultured Gaiellales bacterium | reverse complement strand
ATTGAAGGGCGGAAGCACGACACCCTGCGAGACCTTCTCCGGAAACGGTGCTGGACCAGAATATGTTTTCGAGCGATTCACGATTGATCGGCGTAACGGGAAGAATGGTGATCACACCATCCGCACCGATGACAACAAGAATGACAATAATCTTGCAACGGGATTGACACAGGAACAACTACTTGAGGTCGTTGCAGCGTTTGCATCACGACAGGGTGCCTTCAAGGAGCCCCTTTCAGGCCCCAAGGGTGTTGGCAAACTGACCGGCGACGCAAAGCATGCGTACCAGACAGCGATGCGAGAGCTCGAGAAGGCAACTGGAGGCGGTGGCGCCAAACAGGAGCCGTATATGCAGGAACCCAGGTATGGAGGTTGGCCACTGCCACAGCCCGTACCAATGGATCCGGTTGTACCAACTCCGGTTACGCCTCCAACAGGTCCGAATCCAGGTCAGCCACCACTTCCCCCAGCCATTCCGGGCTGATAGAAGCTTGGCCTCTTTTCACGGATAACCCTGCAATATCACAAGCTAATGTTGCAACACACAGGCAGGTAAGTCCGATGAACAGGAGTGTGCAGGTAGAGGAAGGTTATTTGTTGTAACGAGGTTCACCCTCGTCCTGATTGCGCTTTACCTTGCAATTTTCTCTGGAGCAGCAGAGGCCTCTGAGCTAGTTGATCGCAACACTTCAGATGCCATCGTCTCGGTAAACCGAAAAGGCGTTGCCCTGGTCGAGTACAACAAGGGCTCCAAACAACACCACGTGCTCTATTGGGGCGGTCGAAACGGGAGCCTGCGCTTCCGCGGCCACGACCGCTCAGGCGGATGGAAGTACCGAAAAACCCACTGGAAGAGATTCGTTGATGTTTGCGGCGATTACACAGGGCCAGATCTCGTATACCTGGTTAGCGCGTGCACTGCGCCCGATGGCTCTCACTGGGCACTGCAGGAGTGGATGCGCGAAACACCAAACTATGGCGGAGTCAGCGGGCCTCGCGAATTAAGATTGAGTCACTTTACGGGTCAACCTGCAACCCTATGGATCTCCACCGACTGGTCATGGAATGGACGCTACCTGCACATGTGGGGCACCTACACATATCAGGGTAAGCCAGTGATGGCATTTGATTACACTCCAACCGGCTACGTGCTGGATCGCAAGGGCCGAAACATCGCAGTGGATTCATGGAACTCCGATTACGGCCCTGGCTGGCGCCGCGTAAATGCGTTTCTCGCACACCAACCAAGCGGCCAATTCTGCTACGGGTTCAGCCCCAAGGTAGAAGGGCGCCCTGAAACTGGTCGTTCGACAGAAGAGTGGTACAGGGCAACCGTGGTTGGTCCCGGAGTGTCACCAGACATACAACAGTACTTCCGCGGCCAACTGGGCGGATACAACCAACAGATCGATGAGAATGCCAACTACTGGCAGGGAGTACTATCGAACTGGGCTACTAGCGGTTCCTGCTCCAAGCGCAACTGATTCAGCCGGTTGAATAAACGCCATCGCCCTCTCTGCCATGGCGGTAATGGTAAGACTTGGATTTACTCCGATGTTCGCGGAGATGGACGAGCCATCGCACACGTACAGGTTGCGATAGCCGTATACGCGATGCTGAGCATCAATTACGCCTGTCACTGGAGAGTCACCTATGGGCGCACCGCCGAGGATGTGTGCTGTACCAGGAATGTTGAAGAGCGCCTCCATGATGCCACTCTGAGGGATGCCACCGATCATCTCGGCTGCTCGCTGAGCTGCCCAGTTTGCCACTGGGATCCATGTTGGATTCTCCTTGCCCTTCTCCTGCTTTGTGCGAAGCTTTATGCCTCGGCCGATCAGTCTCTTTCTGCCCAGAAGTCGCATCGAGTTATCGTGCGACTGCATTACCAGAACAATTATCGTGCGGCGCGACCACTTTCCCGGCCAGGTAATCTTGGCCAGCCTGATTGGATGCCTCAGCACCTGACCAAAAAATTTAAATGGCCGCGTCAATCGTGTGCCGCCACCGGTCAGTAGCGTAAACAGAATATTCATCGCGCCGCCACCTTCGCCATATGTCACGGGCTCAATGTGCGTGTGGTCGTCTGGGAAGATGCTTGAGGAAATCGCAACGGATTTGGTGAAGTCCCGCTCGTCATCGGTTGCTGTCGCAGCAAGAATAGCCTCACTGTTGGTTCGCACCAGCCAACCTACGCGATCGCTAAGGTTTGGCAGATGCCCTTCTATACGACACTTGTGAAGCAGTGAGGTTGTGCCCAGAGCTCCAGCACTGATCATCACGTTGCGGGCCCGAAAAGTCTTCTCCTGCCGCCTGAACCACGCACCTGGGCGCTGGGTTACCACCTCGTATCCGCTTGCACCGTCAGCACTCCCGCCAAGAGGACGAATAACCGTTGCCTCACGCTCGGGCATGATCCTGGCGCCAGATTTCTCAGCAAACCAAAGGTAGTTTTTTGGCAGGGTGTTCTTTGCATTATTCCGGCAGCCAACCATGCAACTGCCGCATCGCTTGCAACCAGCACGAGGTGGACCAGCCCCACCGAAGTAAGGGTCAGGCACCTCTACACCATCCTCGCCAAAAAATACGCCTACGCGTGTTGGCTTCCAGGTGTCCTCAACATCGAGCTCT
>CAYTTD010000371.1:0-2632 GCA_964440595.1 uncultured Gaiellales bacterium | reverse complement strand
CGTTACGCCATATGGCTGAGTCCAACTTAACACCTCCTCAACTCGATTCGCCACCTCACCCCAAGGCGGTTCATAAAGCGCACGAACTGCTTCTTGATAGTCGTAAATAAAGCCACGTTGCAAAACTGCTCGGAGCGCCTCGCCTGGCCACAACGCAACAGGTGCTCTTCGATCAACGTTGACATTGCGAGACCGAGCCGTCATCGCTCGCCCCCCGCCACCATGAGATCGACAACAGACGCGAGCTGTTCACAGACTGCAGCCCAAGTCCACCGCGGATCAAGAGAACGATATGCCGGCAACTCCTTGATGACTCCTTTGTCTGCCGGCTGGGGATCAGCTAATTGGCGAGCTACTTGGCTGGCTACTGATACTTTGCCAGCACGTTGATCGGGATAGTAATCGTCTATACCCAAGAACACCGTGGCAGCGTTTTTTGCACCAAGGCGGTCGGATAAAGCAGCAAGATCGAGATAGTCTCGAACCTGATTTCGACGAACTGCGAGAAAAGCTTTAATTCTCAGAGCTTCTTCGAGCGTGGGCACGGTGAGGCTGGCACCTGATGGGAGTGTTAGTTGCTCTACCTCCAACGGACGCGCGCGAATCATCTGGCGCACACCGGTCTCGATTCCACCAAGTTCGCCCAGAATAATTTTTCCAGGAACCAATCGATTCAGGGCCCACCCATCATCAGTTTCAATAGCGTCGAGCACCGCATCGAAGCGTTCACGCAAATCGGCAACAACATGATCATGATCGAACGAAACCCGGTGCCCAGCGTGATGCGCAGCAGCCGAATCGCCTACCAGTACGGCATCGGGTACGAGGTGCTGCAGTCGTGCCGCGGACTCAAGCACATCAGAGAACGATGGCTGTCGCGAATCCTTGGTCATAAACTTATCATATCTGATAATATTACCATTAGCAAATTAAATCTTGATGACTGTCATGACGGCCGAATCGCTATCAAGATTCTTGCCGGCGTTGAACGACTGCCAACGTAGCCGGGTCACCACCCGCCGGATCAAGCATTTGATAGCTCGTCACATAATCGATTTCGAAATGGTCGTTGTCGAACACGCAATGAATGGACGCCGAAGTAACGGGCACCTTTTTGCGCCCTTCCTCACTCATGCCGCGAACCAACAGCCGACCTCCGGGCTTCAATATGCGTGCGATTTCCTGAGCATATTTTGGGTGAAGCTCTGCCGGCACATGGTGCAACAATCCCCTGTCGGTCACAAGGTCAACGCTGGCATCAGCCACGGGTATCTCAAAAACGCTAGCGTGGACAAACTTAGCGGCTACGTTCTCGCTGCGAGCGCGCTCACATGCCAGAGAAATCGCAGAATCGCTCAGGTCAATGCCAAGCACGTCAAACCCACTCGCGGCAAGGAACATTGCGTCGCTTCCGGTGCCGCAGCCAACATCAACTGCCCGCCCCCGGAAATCAATACCAGCAACAAATCCCACAAGTTCGGGAGATGGCCATGGTGAATCCCACATCCGCTCGTGGGCACCTTCATCGTACATCTTGTTCCAACCGGCTCGAAAGTCGTCAGTTACTGCCATACCGTACACGCCTCCATCTTTACCAGTTTATTTTACAAGCGCATATTTGGATTCATTACCACTGACGATCCTGAAAAACGTGCAATCCATATACAATGCCTACCCATCAAATAATGCGGGTATTCCTCCAATTCCACTGAGCTCTCGGATCGTCCCGACGTTTCGCTCAAGTTGCCGATGAATTTACTTCCTGGACTAGGCGGTCGAGTGCGGCAAGTGCGGTGTTCGTGGATTCGATAAGGCTGGCGTCCCCAATCGCCCGCCGGATCTTCAATGCAGACTCGAAGCACTTCCGCGCCTCGTCGTAATCGCGAAGCTCGGCGAGGCACTTACCGAAATGCTGCAACGAGAAATGCTGATACTGAGCGAACCCCTGTTCGCCGGCACGCGCCAACAATTCCTCAAATACGGCCACAGCATCCGCATGATGACCCCCATACTGCAGAGCGGTTGCGTACCGCAACGGATTGGCAGCCTCGAGAGCCCAATATCCGACCTCGCGAGCAAGCTCTCCCGCCTTGAGCGCAGTTGCTGCAGCATCATCGAAATCCCCGAGCAACCGCTGGAGCTCAGAAATTTCCCCTAGCGCACTGATACGACCGTCTGGCGAATCAGCATGGGCCACGAGGATCCTTGCCCGTTCCAACCGATCGCCATCGGCGACTCTGTCACACGTGGCATGGCGTTGGAAAGGAGTCGTCATCGCGCTAAGAATACTTGGTCAACACCAGTATGTATTGTCGCAGTACCACGGATGTCACGTTTGATTCCCATCTTTTCCGCTCCTAAGTGGTTATGGCGACACTGGACGACGAGCCTGTAGCAACGCTTGCCCATAGTCAACTGAAGCTCGCATGGATCTAAGCTCCTCTTGACTAACCCAATACAGCAGTACGCCAGATTGAACCATGGCCTCGACACCGGATAACCACTGGCGCCCACCAAGTGTTCTAACAGGGGTCGTCGAAACCCACTCGACACCCGCTTCGTCCGGGACGAATGATTCCGATGAGACTTCGTAAATCACGCCTCCCGCGTCCGATGCGCGATATCTCTGCTC
>CAYTTD010000370.1:0-2643 GCA_964440595.1 uncultured Gaiellales bacterium | reverse complement strand
AAACTGTGCAAATGCTTCGAGCTCTCGGTATGAAGCAAGGTCGAGTCGCAAAGTACCTGCGACCTGTTTCATCGCCTTGATCTGTGCATTGCCACCTACACGGGAAACCGAGATACCTACGTTGACGGCGGGATTTACACCGGAATAGAAGAGGTCACGCTTCAACGCAATCTGACCATCGGTAATTGAGATCACATTGGTCGGAATGTAAGCAGAGACGTCGTCAGCCTGTGTCTCGATAATCGGCAGTGCCGTGAGGGAACCAGCGCCAAGTTCGTCACTCAGCTTTACAGCCCTCTCAAGCAACCTTGAATGCAGGTAGAACACGTCGCCCGGATACGCCTCACGGCCAGGAGGGCGGCGAATCAACAGTGACATCTGGCGATATGCATCGGCGTGCTTCGTAAGGTCGTCGTACACGCAGAGAGCGTGCTTGCCGTTGTAAAGGAAGTACTCGCCCATCGCAACTCCAGCGTATGGAGCCATGTACTTGAGTGGCGCAGATTCAGATGCAGGAGCCGTAACCACAATGGTGTAGTCCATTGCGCCATGCTCGCGAAGCTTCTCTACTACCTGTGCAACGGTCGATGCTTTCTGGCCGATCGCAACATAGATGCAGACAACATCCTTGCCTTTCTGGTTGATGATCGTGTCAATGGCAATGGCTGTCTTGCCAGTACCGCGGTCTCCAATGATCAGCTCGCGCTGGCCACGACCAATTGGAATCATCGAGTCGATAGCTTTCAAACCAGTCTGAAGTGGCTCGTGAACGCTCTTTCGTTCAACAACGCCAGGTGCCTTGAACTCGAGCGGTCGGTACTCCTTGGTATCGATGGCAGCGCCACCATCGAGTGGCTGGCCCAGTGGGTTTACCACGCGGCCAATTAGGCTTTCGCCAACCGGAACGCTGATGACTCTGCCGGTTCGCTTCACTACGTCACCCTCAGAGATCAGGCGGTCATCGCCCATAAGCACTGCAGCAACGTTGTCCTCTTCGAGGTTCAGCGCAATGCCGTAGACGCCGTTTGGAAACTCAAGCATCTCGAGGGCCACGCAGTTCATGAGTCCGTGAACTCGGGCAATACCGTCACCGACCTGCACAACTGTTCCGACCTCTGAGACGTCTGTTCCAGCCTCATAGTTTTCGATCTGCTCCTTGAGCAGTGTGGTGATTTCTGTGGGGCGCAGTTCCATCTTCTTTATCCTTGTCTATCCTGATTGTTGGTTTAGCTTTGTGAGTCGCGTCCTAGCAACCGTAGTCTTAGGGCTTCTAATCTGCCCTGTAGTGAGGTGTCGATTCTTGTGTCACCGTGCTGAATGATCAGCCCACCGATGACCTCCGGGTCAACAGTGGTATGAAGTTTCACTGAACGCCCTGTGGTTGACGAGAGGCGTTCTTCAAGCTTGGCTCTCAATGCGTCAGGCAGCTCAACAGCAGTTGTCACCTGCACGTCCAGGTGCCTGTCCCGATCGCGAACAAGCTGACGAAACCGAGCGTGAACTTCGTCTAGTTCGCCCAGCCGCCCCTTGTCGGCAAGAAGCCTTACGAAGTTCCGGGTGGTTGGCGTTGCGTCCTTCAGGAGCTTTCCAACGACGATGCTCTTGGTGCCGGCGCTCACTGACGGATTCAACAGGTCGCTCCATGTTTGCGGGTTGGCATTGATCATCTCAGCAAGTTGATCAAGCTCACCCAGAACATCTGCAGCGTTTGTCCCAGATGCCGAAAGTAGCGCCCGTGCCCACGTGTCGGAGACAACGCTGCTCATGATCCTGCTCCGACCTTCTGCAGCTTATTGAGATCCATCTCATCTACTGCCTGTTCGATCAGCTTCTCGTGAGCGCTTGAGTCAATGCCGCCTCGCAGTACCTTTTCGGTAGCGCTTACCGTTAGTGCGGTAATCGCCGTGCGCAGCTCATCCATCGACTTCTCGATCTCAAACTGAACCTGCTTCTGTGTTGCGGCAATCTGCTCTCGATGTCGTCTCTCTGCATCCTGCTTGAGATTCATCTGGAGGTCATCAGCAGCCTTGCGAGCCCGTTCGAGTATCGACTCCGCTTCACCTTTGGCGGATGAAAGCTGGTCGCGATACTGCTTGAGCAGATCCTCTGCCTCATCCTTGGTTCGCTCTGCTGCTTCAACGCTCTCACGAATAGTGTCTTGCCGCTTCTTGAGTGCTTCTTCAATTCGTCCGAATGCAGCCTTATACATGATGAACATGGCGATCAAGAAGGTGATGATCGTCCATATCATCAGGCCGGGGCTCGGCGTCAGAAGCGGGTTCTGTTCTGCAGCCAACAATACTGTGTTCATTGTTCCTGTTCCTTCCCTGTGCCCATGACCAGCAGGTATTGATGCCTGTCATGGGCACTGGTCTATTACTCATCCATCCAGCTGTAAATACTGTTTAGAGGAAGTAGGCAACGAATCCCATGAGCAGCGCGTAGAAGGTGATTGCCTCCGTAAGTGCCAGACCAAGGAACATCATTCCCTGCAGGTCGCCGCGCATCTCGGGCTGCCTTGCAACTGACTCGATGGTCTTGCCAACGAGGTACCCCACACCTGCACCTGGGCCAATGGCGCCAAAGCCTGTTGCCAGACCAAGTACGAGTGTGCGCGATGCTTTTTCGATATCGCCTTCAAGT
>CAYTTD010000369.1:0-2644 GCA_964440595.1 uncultured Gaiellales bacterium | reverse complement strand
AGCGGGAAAATCAAATGAGAATTACACGTATACAAGGCTCCACCGGCATGCAACGATTACGGGACGCCCTCTGTTAATTGAGACTTCAACCCTCGATCATGAGGGATTCAAGGCTCGAACAGCGATAGCGCTACTTGAATGGAATCACGCATAGTACAGAAAAAAATGGACTGGTAGCGTCGCGGCAAGCAATGAAGCTGTTGATCTGCCGGTATTCGCATTCAAAAGATTGCGCGCTCGCATCGCGGAGCTCAAGCTGGGCACAACCGACAAACTGGTTGTAACCACGATGCTGTCAGAGCTGGAAAGTCGCATGGACGATGACCGCAACACGGCGTACACGCAGCGAGCTTCCAGCGCGCGCCTCTTTACTGCTATATCTGCGGTCTTGCGAGATCACCAACGCGCAAATGCTTGAATCAGAACGTCTGCTTTTAAGGCAATGGCGAGATAGCGACAAAGAATCATTTGCTGCGATTAACTCTGATGCCGAGGTAATGGAGTTCTTTCCTGCAACATTGTCTCGAAGCGAAAGCGATGACCTGCTTTACCGTTTTCGCTCCCAAATCGACCAGGATGGATTCGGCATATGGGCGCTCGAGCGAAGCATTGACGAAACACTCATTGGCTTTCTTGGCTTGCACAAGACGCTATTTGAAGCTCACTTCACACCATGCGTTGAGATCGGCTGGAGACTCGCACGAGATGCCTGGGGATTCGGCTATGCAACAGAGGCAGCAAGAGAGGTACTTAGCTTCGGCTTCAACACACTTGACCTAAGTGAGATCGTGTCGATGACAACTCCTGCAAACCAAAGATCACGAGCGGTGATGCAACGCCTTGGCATGAACCACGATCCGGCGGATGACTTCGATCACCCCAAAATCGATGAGGATTCAAAGCTGAGACAACATGTGCTTTACAGACTGACCAGAGATCAGTTTGTTATGTCGCGCTGAAACATCACTATCCTGAAAGCTTCTTTGTAACCAAGTCGATCATTGACTGCTCTCATTGGAGCATTAAGGGAATCATTGCTTGCACGAAGCAGGCTGATTCCACTCTGAGCCGCCCACCTGATCTGCGCAATTTTGAGAGCAGTCGCTAACCCCTTACCTCGCCAGTCTTGCGATGTGCCTGTGAAGCGGTGTCCTGCGATGGAATTCTCTTCGTCTACATTCAGATACGCAACACCGGCAACTTCTTTTCCATTGGCGACAGCAATCAAGAAAGATTCAGGGTAGTCATCCCCGTCAATGATTCCCAGCTCAAGTCGCCACTCTTCAAGTGTCTGCTCCTTGAATGGAAGCACAGTGGGGATATCAAGATGACATTCGTTCCAAACACGAAGAGCATCAAGCGCGTGGTCAGGATGCTGCGCAAGCGATACGATCTGTACGCCTTCAGGCAATTCAACTTGAGGTAATCCCTCAAGGGATGGCACAAGCTCCACGCGCGCGCGAGTGCCTGAGAGCACAAATCCTGATTGCCCCCAGATCTCCTCCTGCTCTGGAGGAGGATCACTGACATGAGCGAGGAGCGTTGTGGCGTTGGCAGGACCTTCCCAGATTTCTATCCGATCAGCCAGAGCGCGAAGCACCTCGGGGCGACCTGGAAGACAGAATCCATTTATCTGAACGCTGTCTTGAAGCTCGGCAACTACGCTGGCGGTAGCACATCCGACCAATCGACGCTGCTCGTCCTCGGCCGCAAGGATTAGCGCCGCCTTGACTGTTGGCACCCACGCGCGCAACCCGTCTACGTCGAAGCGGGCTCGGCCATGAGCGTCCTCAAACTCTACGTGGCGCGATAGGGAGTCAGAATCATCGAGGCTTACTTCACTTATTGTTATGGCTGTTGCCAATTTCAATATCCTCCGAATGTGTGAAAGGTATTCACTTCCCAATTTCAGACCGTTTCACCCGTAGCGTCTAAGTTGATATTTTGTGCAGAATAGAAATCTGGAGTTATTCTTGAAGGGGAATTCAGATGATTGAGCTTTATCAGGCAGAGTGGTGTCCGACCTGCCGCCGTGTGCGACAGCGCCTGACCGAAAATGGAATTGATTTCATCGCCCGGCAGGTTGAACCTCTACCTGAAGATCGACACCGACTTTTCGAAGCTACCGGCGTCAGGGGAATTCCAACTCTAATTACTGAGTCGGGTGATGTTGTTAATGGCGACGAGGCATTTGCCAGCTGGTTCGATTCTCTTGGTGATGAGCCCTCCTATGCCAGCGCCCACAGGGAAAAGGCAAAGAAGTCACTTGCAAAGCTGGTTGCGCAACACCAGTAGCGAGCGTCAGCTCTTCGTCAAAACAGGAAAAACACTAGCCGCGTTGTAGTGCCCACTGCCATTGTCGTTGATGATGTTAAAGAGCCCATTGGCCACCTTGCGCACGGCAAGGATGGCTTGCATTGCTTCGGTCGTGCTTTGGTGAACGACGTATCGCAAGTCATACATGGCTCTCGACAGATCAACCTGGGCCTGAGTGTATTTTTCACCCTTGGCCACGAATGGTGTGTCAGGAGTCTTGAGACCAGTCATCTCCTCAAGCACCTCGTTACCCGACTTTGCCTGCTCAAACCCGCGGCGCATCGACTCAGAGATTTTTGCATCCCATCTTGGAGTGTGATTGCCGATA
>CAYTTD010000368.1:0-2659 GCA_964440595.1 uncultured Gaiellales bacterium | reverse complement strand
GCCAAGCGAGTGAGGGTCGGCAACCACGATGGGTACCACTCCGTGCTCGCGAGCGAGAGCACAGATCTCGGGCGCGGATTCGAGCTGCCCCAGTGCATTGGGCTGTTGCAGAATGACTGCAGTAGCAGACCCAGAGGTGATGGCATCCGCAACCTGATCTAGTGGAAGCGTGCCCGTGACCGGATCAGCGGGCAGCTCAACGAGCTCAACTCCAAATACCGGAGCGTAGGTGCGGAGTACAGCAGCCATATGACCATGCAACGTTCCAGGCACTAAGACACGGGGAGCGTCGCTATCAGCGCAAGCCATTGAGACTGCTTCGACGAGGGCGGTTGCCCCGTCGTACAGTGAGGCATTGCTAATGGGAAGGGCACAGAGCTCGCTGATTGCCGTCTGGAACTCAAAGATGGCTTGGAGAGTACCTTGACTGATTTCCGGCTGATACGGCGTGTAGGCGGTTGAGAACTCACTGCGAGAAGTTATTGCCCCACAAATCGCCGGAACCAGATGGTCGTACGCCCCGTAACCGAGGAACGAGAGCTCCCGATCCACACTGATGTTGCGAGTGGCTAATCTGGACATCTCTTCGGTGAGTTCTAGCTCACCGATTCCAGTGTCGATATCGAGGTCTTGGTTGAAGCGAAGCTCTGCCGGAATATCGGTAAATAGCTCATCGATTGAGTCAACACCGATTGTAGCCAGCATTCGCTCAACATCTGATGTAGTTGCGGGAGCGTATGGCATGCACCAATACTAGTGCACACATGTGACGCTAGCCTCGATGGGAACGTCTAGTGGACCGCTTACAGTAGTCCTTGGTACTCATCCGCATCAAGCAGTTCATCGAGCTGTGCTGGCGACTTTAGCTTCACTCGGACCAGCCACGCACTGTACGGAGACTCGTTAACGAGCTCAGGCTTTTCAACGACCTCATCATTGACTTCAACGACGTCACCATCAACTGGGGCAATGACGTCGCTGACAGCCTTAACCGACTCAAGCTCGCCGTACGATGCATCGGCATTAACGGGGTCGCCGACCGCAGGTGGCTGAAAGAAGACGATATCTCCGAGTGCATCCTGGGCATGCCACGTAACGCCAAATTCCGCGATGTCTCCGTCCACGCGAACCCAGTCATGCTCCTTGTGATACTTCAATTCAGCGGGATATTCAGCAGTAGGCATGAAGTGTGTTTCCTTTGTGGTTTCGCAGTATCAACGGTGAATCTACTACAGCACGATTTACGAACTAACTAAGGCTTGCCGATACCGCCGCGGACGAACGGGGATGCAACCACTTGGACCGGCAGATCTCGACCACGGACATCTGCAAGCAGCGGAGTGCCGGCTGCGCACAGGTCTCGGTCAACGTACCCTAGGCCTATCCCTTCATTAAGCGTGGGAGAGAGCGTTCCACTTGTCAGCTGACCTACCTCGCGCCCGTCGTGATCCTTGAGAACCATTCCGGGTCGGAGCACACCGCGCTGGGTTGCCTTAACCGGAGTGAGAAGCTTCGAAGCTCCGTCGGCCTTGCATCGGGTAACGTGTTCCTCACCGATGAATCCGGTTCCCAGCGCGCACACCCATCCCAGCTTAGCGCTGATTGGATTGCGCTCCGCATCTATCTCGTTCCCGTGCAGTGGATAGCACACTTCAAGTCGGAGCGTATCGCGGGCGCCCAATCCACATGGGGTCACACCGGCGTTGAGCAAGGCCTTCCATGCTTGCTCCACACTCTGCGGCGGAATCAAGAGCTCACAACCAGACTCACCTGTATAGCCTGTCGTTGCCGCGAGTATTGGGCAGCCGTCATCGTCCGCTTGAACAATTTTGAATGACGGAACCTGCCTGAGATCAATCCCAAGCGCATCGTTAACCAGGTCCAATGACTCTGGTCCTTGGACCGCAATCATTGACCACGTTGAAGACTCGTCCGTGACGCTCACCGAGCCTTCGAACGAATCTGAGCTTGCAAGCTCAGAGAGATAAGCAAAATCATCCCCTGAGTTGGCTGCATTGACTACCAGAAGGTACTCGTTTGGGGCAAGCCGATACACAATGAGATCGTCATTGATACCGCCTCGAGAATTCATAAGTAGCGTGTACTGGCCGTCGCCATCCTCCAGCTGAGCGATGTCATTGGACAAACATCGTTGAAGAAACGCCTGAGCCATGACTCCAATGACCAGCAGCTCGCCCATGTGACTGACGTCAAACATCCCGGCGTGGGACCTAACTGCCTGATGCTCGGCCATGACTCCTGTGTACTGGACCGGCATCTCCCAACCAGCAAACGGCACCATCCGCCCGTTAAGCTCAACGTGCTGATCAAACAGTGGGGTCCGCTGCAGCACTGCGCTCCCAGTGCTCATGATTCAGATCCGCCCGATGAGGCGCCGCCGCTTCCGCCGCTTCCGCCGCTTCCGCCGCTTCCGCCGCTTCCGCCGCTTCCTCGATGCTGACCGCTTTGACTCGCTCCAGAACGACTCCGGTTCCTGCCTCCACGACTACCACGACGTCGCTTTCGCGGCGCACCGGGTGGCCGAGTTGAGGAGCCTGAGCTAGGGCTTTGTGTGCCCTTATTGGCTACTGAGCCCGAGTTCGGTTCGCCGACGACTTGGGATCCAGCAACTCCAACGGTTGAGGACTCGTCGTCGTCA
>CAYTTD010000367.1:0-2683 GCA_964440595.1 uncultured Gaiellales bacterium | reverse complement strand
TGACGGTTAGGCCATTGAGAGAATTGAAGTGAAGCAAAACGGAGGTGCCGTAGTTGTGGCGACGAGGCCTTCCCTGATTTTGTTGCCTGACGCAGTTGCTCCCGAGCTGAAAGCCACCGCGGTCGTTAGCCGAGAAAATCAAGGTGTTTCGAGCTACGAAGGAGTCAAATCATGATTCCTGTGCACGTTGTAATTACTCCTGATGAGGCGAATGTGCGTTACTGGGCCGAGGTATTTGGTCACGCCGTTGAGATCTATCACTTCACGAGTGGTCAACAGGCATTTGAGCAGTTCACTCAGGCGCAGGCGCCAGTCGACCTGATAGTTGCGATGCCTGACGACGGTGGTTTCTTTGCGATGTCACCATCCCGCCTTGCCAGCGCACTGTGTGACGGCGTGCTCTCCAGGATCTCGCACTTTGCAGACACGAAGATTATCTGTGTCGGCGATGATGAGTCTTACGCAGTGTCAGCCGGCAATGATCGGGTTGCCAGCGTTCATTCGCTCGACGAGGCGATCCGCTTCGTTCAATTCGGTGAGCTTGCTGGCGGTCTAGGCGATGTGCCTGGCGAACCTGCGGTAGAGCAGGTAGTGCGTGCTTCTGCTGATGAAGCGCACTCAACTTTTCGAGAGCATCCATCACGTGATTCGTTTGACTTCATGGATTCATTCGCATCGGTCGACTCGTTGATTGCAGATATCTGGGCCGACAAGCCGAAGCCACAAGTAGAGGTACCGCCGCGAAGCATTGACCGCGATCGCGTTGCTGCGAAGCCAGCTCCAGTGGTTCAGCAGGCTCAAGCGGTAGCGGCACCCCGCACGGCCAGGCTCTTTGTGCGTGACCAGATAGTCGATGAACCTGCGCCGGTGGCTCAGCATGATCAGCAGGCGCAGCAGGTTCCAATGCAGCAGGTTCCGATGCAGCAGGTTCAGATGCAGCAACTTCCTGTTCAACCAGCCGATATCCAAGCCTCTAACATTGGTCACCCGCCTCATAATGGGCACCCGGTTCACGGCGTACATGCGCCTCAAGTCACTGGCGGTGGCCCGGCGTTACAGAATTATCAGGTGCCAGATGGTTTGAGGTCTGACAATCTCGATCAGGTTCAGGTTGAACGACTGGCAGCAATGGCGATGGGGCTTTCTCCCGCAGAGCACCTCGTGGTGGACTGGAACATGAATGCTCCGGTTTCACGGTCTGGATACCATGCAAACCATAGTGCCCACGGTTCGAGCCAACCAGGCGCTGAAGTCTGGCAGACAGTTGTAGAGCAGCAGCGATTTGTTCCAGATCCCTCAAGCCTTCAGCTGAATCCGGCCAACCTTCCAAAGGCCGGTCAAATCATTCAACCAACCACGCAAACTATTCACGGCGCGGCAGCTCCACATGTGGCTACTAGTGATCCATTGCTTGCTTTTAACACTCGCGTTCGCGATGCAATGCCGACGATGACGCAGCAGGTTGCAGAGCCCATGAGTCAGCAGCACACCGGTAGTCACCAACCAATGTACTTCAATGGTCAACAGCAGCATGTTGCTGACCTGGTTGGCGTAGAGGTAGCAGGTCCACAAGTGATTGCACCAGTTGGGAATAATGCAGAACAATCTGGTCGGCGCAAGCGCAAGGGGCGAAGTGGTCTACTTGGCGGCATGCGTTCGCGCATAGCTGCGCAGGAGAAGTCACCGTTGATTCCCTCTCCGCCCCAGGAAAGTGCAAAGGTAGTGCATCCGGCTGGCCATTCGATCGGCAGTGGAGCTCTGACTAATGACTCATCAGCGGTTAGTTCGACTGGCGTTGCGCCTGGATTGATGTCGCGGATGCAGCTTGATGACGGTGCGAGCTTTGGTTAAAAGCAGAAGCGCCGAAGCTGGGCAGGCGTCGATCCTCGCAGTCGGGTTTGCTTTTTTGTGTGCTTTTCTGGTGGTCATCGTGATCGCCGTGGGGCGAGTTTACGTCTCGCAGTCCCAACTGCAGAAGTCCGCAGACCTCGCGGCAAGCGCTGCTTCGACTGGTGGCTTCAGCGATGATCAGAACGGTGGCCCGCGCGATGTTGCAATAAATAACGGAGCTGAGACCTTTGAAATCGTTGACGCAACTGCAGCCAACCTAGGAGGTCTGGTAGATGCGGGACATGCGACAACTGAGCGAGGTTCGAACACAGCATCTGCTGCTCCAGTGACATCTAACGCTCGGGTGGTAAAGGTCACGCGACCGGTGCCAGAGTTTCTTGGGTACGGTTTCTCTTTCTCGTCAAACGACAAACTTACAGCTATTGCCGTGATACCAGAACCGCAAGTTGCTTCCGGCGGTGTTGGGCATGGTGGAGCGGCAACCGGCACCCCATACACTGGACCACTTGTTGCTGTTGACTCCGCGGTGATCTGCCCAGCAGTAGCTGCCGACTATCGAGCCATGCAAGGTGCTGCTGCGGCGTCGGGCATTCGTCTGTGGGCAACCAGTGGTTGGCGAAGCGTGTCAGAACAGGCAGCTTTATATGCCCAGCTAGGGCCTCGTCTTGCCGCCCCGCCAGGGCAGAGTCTCCACCACTCCGCCACCGAGCTTGATATCTCGGTGGGGCCGGCTGGAAGCCCAACACACAATTGGTTGCAGATGAATGGTCCGGCGTTTGGGTTTATTCAGCGGTACTCGTGGGAGCCCTGGCACTGGGGGAATGTGCGAGGC
>CAYTTD010000366.1:0-2683 GCA_964440595.1 uncultured Gaiellales bacterium | reverse complement strand
GCTGTGGCTGATACTCGCCGATGGCTTCCGGCATCGACTGCGTTCATCCTCAGCACTTCGACAAGCCGACACCGACCGCTGCGCGTGCCCAGCGGACAAGGTGTCGTGGCGCTGCCAGAGCGTATCCCGGTATGTCCAGCACCGAATCGCTGACTGCGAGTTCGACCATTGCTCCGCCATCAAACTGTATGGGGGAACCGTGCCCCGGGAGTACAACGTCAACGTCTTGAACAATCTCGCTAAAGCAGTCAGGAGGAGTCAGTCTCAGCATTGGGTGAACAGCCAAAGAATGATCCGATCGGTCCGGTTTCATCCAGGCTGCTGAGCCCAATGCTTCAGCAATAATCAGAGTCTTTTTTTCTGGCCACCATAACGCCCGCTCAATCCAGAATCCATTTCTCTGAACAACTCGTAATCCATGAAACGGAGAGTCTGCAATTGACTTTGTGAACTTGTGTGCCCCTGTTGGGGGCTTGCCTCGCCATTTCCCCGATGGGACATAAAGAGGTATCTCAAACCGCTCCGCAATTCGCTCGCAATCCCTCTCGTGCCGGTCAAGAAGAAGAATCACTCCGGCGGGACGACCGAATTCAGTCGCTGCTTCCGCCAATCCAATCGCATCGATTGGGTCGACAAACCAAACGTCACCGTTATCTGTGCGCAACATGTGAGAGCAACACTCCAGCAATCCACCGTCGCCCACCTGCCAGCTCAGATAGTGGTCGTCACTTGCGACAATATTCAGCGGGCGCAGGGTCACAGCAGAAATCACACCTTCACGTGGGGGCCTATGGTTCTCTTTTTGGATTCATCAACCAACTCAGCAACTACCTCGTCAATAGGTTTTGAAACCTGTTCCGAGATTCCACGACGTCGCACTGATACCGTGTTGCTTTCGACTTCGCTGTCGCCAACAACTAGTAGCACTGGCGTGTGGAGCTTTTCATTGTCTCTGATCTTTCTGCCAATGGTCTCAGAGCGGCAGTCCGAGTCTGCTCGAATGCCCACGTTCTTTAGCGCGTCTACAATCGTATCGGCATACTCAGAGTGTTGTGAGCCGACCGTAATGACGGTTGCCTGTACGGGCGCCAGCCAAATTGGAAATTCTCCAGCGTAATGTTCAAGCATCGTGCCGATGAATCGCTCCATAGACCCCAGGATGGCTCTATGAATTACAACCAGGTGATGGTCAGAGTTGTCTTCGCCGGTATAAGTCAAGTCAAACCGTTCAGTGCTCGGCATTGAAAAATCCAGTTGAACAGTCCCGCACTGCCATGTGCGACCCATTGAGTCACGAATGTGAAAGTCGATCTTAGGGCCGTAGAAGGCTCCATCGCCCGGGTTGAGTTTGTAGTCGATCCCCTGTGCAGTGAGTGCATCAGCCAAAGCCTTTTCTGCCCGCTGCCACATCTCGTCAGAGCCGATTGCCTTCTCAGGGCGCGTCGAAAGCTCCATTGTGTAGTCATTGAAACCGAACACTTTGTAAAGGTACTTCACAAAATCGAGGACGTCGGAAACCTCTTCAAGTACCTGATCTTCGGTGCAGAAGATGTGGGCATCATCCTGTGTGATATGCCTCACGCGCATCAGACCGTGCAGCACGCCGCTTGGTTCGAATCGGTGAACCAAGCCCTGTTCATTCATTCGTACAGGCAGATCACGCCAGCTCAACCTCTTCTGCTTCAAAATCAATGCATGAGCAGGACAATTCATTGGCTTAATACCGTATTGGTGACCATCGTCATCCAGCTCGGTAAGGAACATGTTCTCGCGGTACTGATCCCAATGCCCTGAACGCTTCCACAGTTCGGGAGAGTAGAGAACAGGAGTCTTTACCTCGCGGTAACCACGCTTTTGATGCTCGTCGCGCCACATCTCGGTGATTGCATTCCACATGGCAAATCCCCGTGGGTGCCAAAATGGGCTACCCGCTGAAAGCTCATTAAATGAAAACAGATCAAGCTGTGTGCCAAGTCGCCTATGATCATTTTTTCGTGCCCGTTCCAGATTCTCCAAGTGAGCCGCAAGATCCGCCTTGGAGAAAAACGCGGTGCCGTAAATTCTTGTCAGCATCTTGTTGTCTGCTTTGCCGCGCCAGTACGCACCTGCAGTATGCATAACCTTAACTGCTTTCATGGGCTTTGCGCTCTGCATGTGAGGTCCACGACAAAGGTCTGTGAATTCGCCTTGGCGGTAGAAGCTGATCGTCTCGCCTTCAGGCAGGTCTTTGATTAGTTCAACCTTGTAGGTTTCGCCAAGCTGTTCGAAGTGTTTGATTGCCTCGTCTCGAGGCATCTCCCACCGTTGCCACTCTCGTCCTTCTTTGATCATCCTCTTCATCTCGGCTTCAATGCCCGCGAGGTCTGTCTCGCTTATTGTTACGCCCTCAGGAAAATCAAAGTCATAGTAGAAGCCATTCTCAATCGCAGGTCCAATGGTTACTTTTGTACCAGGCCAAAGTTTTACGACTGCCTCCGCCATTACGTGGCTTGCGGAGTGGCGGAGAACAGCCAGGGCTTCATCATCGCGATCCGTGATAATTCTCACCTCGGCTCCGTCAGGAAGCGGCGTGCGAATGTCGTGGATCTGTCCCCCAAACTCCACGGCAACCGCTGCCCTAGCCAGCCCTTCACCGATCGACTTGGCAAGATCCAAGCCTGTTGCGCTCCTGGGAAGGTTTTTT
>CAYTTD010000365.1:0-2696 GCA_964440595.1 uncultured Gaiellales bacterium | reverse complement strand
GCTGATGATCGACATCGGTGGAGGCAGCACCGAGATAATTGTCGCTGAAAGCGGCAAGGTAATAGGCAGCAACAGCTTCCAGCTTGGCAGTGTCAGGCTGACCGAGAAGTTCAATCTGGCAGACGTCTCGGGTCTTCAACTCAATCAACAAATTGCTACGGCAAAGACCTATTGTCTTAGGAAGTTTGCCAAAACCTTTTCTGATTTAACGGGCGACAGCGTGGTGGAAAGCGCAATCGGAGTTGCAGGTACAGTCACCACCACAATAACCATCCGAGACGAAATATCCCAGTGGGATCGAACGAGGGTTCACAAACAGAATCTGCAACGTGTCGAGCTGAAGAACGTGATCAGCAAGCTTTCGGCCATGAGTATTTCTGATCGAAAATCGATTGCAGGCCTGGAGCCAGACAGAGCAGAGGTAATTCTTGGTGGTCTTGTAATTCTGGATGCGTTTTTTGAGGCCTTCGAACCAAAAGAATTTGTCGTAAGCTGTTCGGATATCCTTGATGGAATTGCTTTGATGACCGCCCAGGCTCGGACAAGCTAGCGATCTTTTTCTATATTTTGCAGGTAATTTATGCCAAATTCTATCCTTATTCGAGAAATCGAATTCTCGCGACAAAAATAAAGAAAACAAATTTGAATATAAAGTATTGACGTTTTTGCAAAATGGTGTTTTGCTTAGCGTTGGAACAATTGAATCGCCTCAAACAGCCGGTAACCCCACGATCACACCGAGCGAAATGAGACCAGATTGCTCCGAGCAGGAATTCAGATGCAGGTGAGAAGCATTTCAAACAATTAATGAAAGGTTGGTTCGGAACCAATGACCATCGTTGGCAATCCATTCAACACCCCATCAGGCAGGGTCACACTCGATGCCTCCAATCAGACCATCAATGCCCTGAACCAACTGGCTGCCGGCGGTGCCCCGCCAACCTCACCTGAAACCACATCAGGACTAACGTCTTCCAATGCTGGCACAATTGCCACCGCGCCCATAACTACTTCCGGCACGGTTCTGGGTGCAAGCCCCAGCTCCAGCATCACCCAATCAACCATTCAATCTCCTGCCGGCAACATGCAGCAACTGATGCAGACACTCACTCAGGTTGTCGCCCAGCTGCAGCAGATCATGACCCAGTTGTCTACGGTGATGACCCCGAACACGAACGGCGGAGGCGCAGTTCAGACGCCGGCGCCAGGCGGCGGCAAGCCTCCTAATGTTCAATTACCCACATTACAAGAGCCCGCGCCGCCCCCTGGTGGTGGCCCCACAGATTCGCAGCAGATGATGCAGGCGCTATCTGCCATCACGCAACAGGTTCAGCAACTGGTTCAACTGGTGAACACCATGATGCCAGGCGGCATCAACCAGAATCCGGTTCCTGGTGGCGGAAAACCAACCCCCGGAGGCGGCAAACCAGTGCTACCAGGCGAGCCAGTCCCAGGTGGCGGAAAGCCAACTCCCGGTGGAGGTAAGCCACACACGGATAGCGACACTTCGATGCACCTTGCTCCCCTTAACTTTGGAGGCAAACCGGTAACGGCAATAAAGCACGGCCTCCAGAAGTGCGAGAACCTGGCATCCAAACTGCTGAACGGCAAATTTGGTGATGCTTTGGATAACGGAAAGCTAGGGCAACTCCACAAAGAATTTCAGGAGCTGATACCAAGGTTGAAGAATGACACTCAGCGCGAGACTTTTGCCAAAGCCTCAAACCTGATTGCCAAGGCATGTGACAAGAACTTGCCAGCGGCAGAGCGTGAGATGTACCTCGCTGGGGTCCACTCATTCCTGTCACGACAGATTGATGCATTGAAGTAGACGCAGCAAAGATTTCCCGGGGACTGGCCGCCAGACTGGTCCCTGAGGAGAAAAGGTTGGTTTCGCGGCCGGCGAACCGCGCTTCCGACATATGAATACCCTTCCGAAGCAGCGCGGGGGGTGGACCAAACGGCGTTGGTTCACCCCCCTTTTTATTGGGGTAATAAACAGGCACACAACACCACCGACGACAGTCAACGTCGGTTGGTACTTGCGCAACTATTAAAACGGTGTTTTCCTTGAGTTGTGAGACGTTCACGGGGCACTGCAAGAGTCCGGGTGAACATGGGAGGACCATTAAGAGTTGAAATGAGGGGACTCTCGACACGTGACAACATTCACCGCGAGGTTGAATGAAGTGGTAATCGGCGACCTTAATCTTCATTCACGAAGACCATGACCCCTGGTGGTGGATCACAGAGCAGCGCGAGGGAGGGACCAAACGGCGTTGGCCCCTCCCTCGATTTTTTTTAAAAAAGCGCTGCTTCCAGATCGTTTTCAACATCGCTGGCGCCCTCGAAAAACAGCTTGTCGAGCGCATCCTGCGCCTTGAGCTCCTTCTCAGTTGAGCCAAGACGTGATGAGAAGTAGTCGGCCGTCGCCAGTGTCTTTGCCTCAATACCAACCGGATCCTGCCACTCGGCATGCCGGTAGGCACCGTGTGCCTGCTCAATGAGGTGAATCAGCCTGGCCTCAACAGCTGGATCAATTCCACCGACCCTGGCACATGCCTTGCCCAACCTGAAAACAGAATACACCTGGTGCTCTGCCAACTGGCCTTGGGCTGTGTACTGGATTGTTGGCGGCATTGAATAAGTGTCAAGCTTGCCTATGTCGTGGAGAAACACTCCCGCAAGGAAGAATG
>CAYTTD010000364.1:0-2704 GCA_964440595.1 uncultured Gaiellales bacterium | reverse complement strand
GGCGATCGTCGATGCAATACATGAAGCTCTTATGGCTTTTGGCGTACCTCAACATGCCGTCACCGCCTTTGATCCAGTTGACAAGGAGGGGTTTCTGAAGCTGATAGCTGATGAGGATGCGTTGGATCTGGTTATTCCTAGAGGAGGCGAGAAACTGAAAAAGCTGCTCTACGAACACTCAAGAGTGCCTGTATTAGCTGCTGCAGGTGGTAACTGTCATGTATACGTTGATGCCAGCGCAGATGAAAGCATGGCCCGTTCGATAGTCCTTAATGCCAAGACTCAGCGACCTGGGGTTTGCACTGCCTGTGAAACACTGCTCATTCACAAGTCGCGTGTCGATGATCTGCTTCCATTGATCAAGGATGATCTTGCGCAGGCAGGTGTAAAGATAGTGGAAGGTGAGACAGGGTGGGCAACAGAGTTTCTCGACCACGCAATCGGCATGCGTGTAGTTGACTCGGTGGACGATGCCATAGAACACATAAACCGTTGGGGAACCTTGCACAGCGAAGCCATTGTTACAGCAGACGAAAAATCTGCTGACAGGTTCATTGAACAGGTTGATGCGGCAGCTGTTTATGTGAATGCATCTACTAGATTTACCGATGGTGGTGTTTACGGAATGGGAGCAGAAGTCGGTATCTCCACTAACAAGCTACATGCGCGTGGTCCGATTGGTCTCGAGGAGCTCACTACCACCAAGTATGTATGCAGGGGCTCAGGTCAGATCAGGGAGTAGGCTGATGGAAGTCGCCGTACTGGGGGGCATGTTTGATCCGCCGCACAATGGTCACATAGCTGCCATCAGAGCCACCCTTGAGCAGGTGAATCCGAAACGACTTATTGTCGTGGTATGTGGTGTACCTCCACATCGAGACCAACCTGCAACGGCATTTGGTGACAGATTATTACTGGCTCAGCAGGCCTTCTCAGCATTGGACGAACGCGTTGTGATTTCCGATATCGAGCGGGTTACTGCTAACGATGGTGTCAACCGCACTGTTGATACCTTGCGAGCGATTTGCCAAAAGTATCAAATCAACGATCGCCGCAACATCTCATTGGTGATGGGTCAGGATCAATTCAATAAATTCAAGACCTGGTATTGCTGGCAGGAAATTTCTGAGATGGCAACGCTTGTGGTGATTCCACGCGAACCCGGCACGGGTAACGATGTGACTGATGATTATCTTCCGGAAGCGGAGGTCAGAACATTAAATATGGAGTTTGTGAATTGTTCGTCAACCGACGTGCGCTCTGTTATTGATGCTGGTGACTTTGAACGTGCAGCGGCCATGGTGCCGCCAAAAGTCCTTGATTTCTATAGGAAAAATGCCGATAAATGACTTCAGGTGGTTACAGAATCTGCCGATAGGTGTAACATGAAAGCAGATTGAACCAAATCAAACACGGAGCAGGATAAATAGACGTCAATCAACCACAAGTCAGCCAGGATTCGTTTCCAATGCTGCTTGCACGCACCGCACAGGCCAAGTTGGCAAAAGATGTATGTGTCATCGATTTGCGCGGGCTCGTTAGTTATACCGATCACTTTGTCGTCGTCACGGGCCAAAACTCGAGACAAACTCGCGCGATAGCCGAACACGTGATGGAGGCGTTGAAGGAAAAGGGATACAGACGGCCGCGTAGGCGTGAATCAGATCCTGACGGTAGCTGGATTCTTTTGGACTATGGCGACGCCATAATGCACATCTTCACTCCAGAATCGAGAGAGTTTTATCGACTTGAATCGCTTTGGGGTCAGGTTCCTCAAATCAGGCTTGAAGATGAAGAAGTCGATGGAAACACCCCATCGGGTAGTGAAGTGGAGCTAGACGGGCTCGAACCGACGACCTCTTCGCTGCCAGCGAAGCGCTCTCCCAACTGAGCTATAGCCCCATGCCAGTGATGATTTCACTGATCAGCTCATCGTAATCGATCAAAAGCATGATTTTTGGATAATACCACCGTTGGTGGGCGCCTGTTGGGCTGATATTCTGACCGGTGATATGTCTCCTCGCCCTTTTGACGAACAGAATTCGGATCTTCCAGACCCGATCGAATTGCGTCCTCGAGGCGATGGCAATGGTCGAAAGCCCACCAAAAAAGCCAGGCGAATTCGGCGGATCGCAATCTACCTGCTGCTTCCGGCCGTGTTGCTCACTTCAGCTTTGTTGAAGTTTTGGGTCGATCTGATGTGGTTTACCGAATTGGGGCAGCAGGATGTTATCTATACCCGCCTCACATGGAGTTTGATGACGGGAGTCATCGTGGGTGTTGTGACATTCATATTCTTGTTCCTTAGCCTTAGAGTGGCGCTAAAGGTGGCATCAAACGACATCTATGTGCCAGACGTCGTGGCTCCGTTTTTGACACCCGATGGTGAATCCCTGAGGGCGCCGATGCAGCCCACAGTTCCCCATTGGGTGATGAAGCCGATTTCCCTTGGGGTATCTATTGTCGTGTCACTATTCATGGGGCTGGCGCTGTCAGGGAAGTGGGAGGTAATTCTTCAGTTTTCGGGGCGCAGCGACTTTGGTATCGATGATCCGTACTTCGGACGTGATGTTGCTTTCTGGGTTTTTACGGTTCCGTTTCTCGAGCTGATTCGAAACTGGCTGATCGCTCTCGTAATCGTTGTGATGATTGCAACTGCGGTTGTATATCTGCTTACCGGAGTAATAAGGGTTGTGCCCGTGCC
>CAYTTD010000363.1:0-2713 GCA_964440595.1 uncultured Gaiellales bacterium | reverse complement strand
AGGACGCATAGAGAGACGACGTCCGACCCACCGAGTAGTCTTCTGCTACGCATGATTGCAAAGCTGCATCTGTGTCGTTGTGGGGGCGCAGGTGCCAATGGGGAGGTTGTGTTGACATGAATGTGATGCCAAAGTCCGGTGGTTGGGTTGAAGTCATCTGTGGTTCGATGTTCAGCGGCAAGAGTGAAGAGTTGATGCGAAGGCTGAAGCGGGCACAGATTGCGCGCCAAAAGATTGCTGTTTTCAAGCCAGCTCTGGACAATCGGTACCATGACTCTGACGTCGTATCGCATGACGGCACGAGGATTGAGGCAGTCGCGGTTGCAACTGCCAGCGAGATTTTGCTATCGGTGGGTGATGCTGAGGTCGTTGGTATTGATGAGGCCCAGTTCTTCAACGAGTCAATTGTTGAAGTGGTAACTCAACTTGCAGACGAGGGCCGCCGTGTAGTCGTTGCGGCCCTGGATCAGGATTTCAAGCATGAGCCATTTGGCCCAATGCCACTTCTTATGTGCGTTGCCGAATTCGTACAAAAACTACAGGCTATCTGCCAGGTGTGTGGTGGGCCGGCGTCTCGTACCCAGCGTCTTATAGAAGGTCGTCCTGCATCTCGAAATGAGCCTGTTATTCAGGTCGGAGCAAGCGAAAGCTACGAGCCACGATGTCGTACATGTCATGAGCTTCCTGGTCGGACCCCAGGGTTTGCGTTGAGAGGTTCGATCTCTGACGAGTTTTCAACAGCGACGCTTCCAGAACCAGCATTGGTCTGAGGCTGCGATCGTATCGTCAGTACCATTGAAGTTTTGCTCAAATGAATTAGACGCGACCTGAACCTCATTCCAGGATCGCGCTGATTTACAAGAGGTTTGTCAACTCCGAGTTCAGGTAAGGTAATCTTTGTATCGGAGGGGTATGGACAACAAATCTGAAAATCAACTGAGCCTGAGAACTGTCAGGATGCGCAATGGCGCGAGAAGGAAGCTAAGGCGCTTTACTATGTTTCTTGCATCGGCCCCGGCAGCGATTGGTGGTCAGGCGGTGCTTGAAGGAGTGATGATGCGCAGCCCGAATCATTGGGCTGTTGCACTTCGTCGGGCGAACGGCGAGATAATTGAGATTCATCGCAAGCATTCAACATTTGCGTCAAGGCACCGCTGGGCACGCATCCCCATCATCCGCGGAGTAATTGCTTTGGGGGATTCACTTTCGATTGGATTCCGCGCACTTCAGGTTTCTGCGCACTATGCTGCGGAATGGTACGAGGAAGACGATGCGTCAGGCGAAGCTCATGTCTATTCGTCACCTGAGAAGTTGGATCCTTCGGTTGAAATTGGTGACGATCAACCTGGTTTGAAATCAGAGGTGCAAGACAGCCCCCGAGGTTCTGGTGAAACGTCACCCGATCCCGATGCGATATCTACATGGCAGATTGTGACGGCGTTTGTTCTTGCGTTTGGTTTCTCAATACTTCTGTTCAAGGTAATGCCTGCCGTAGTAACCAAAGTAGCCATAGTTGATGCTAAATCTGGCTGGTTTGTGCTTGCCGAGGCGGCGGTACGCATCGGTGTGTTTATTGGATATCTTGCGCTGATCGGTCTCATGCCAGACATGAAAAGGGTGTTTCAATACCATTCTGCCGAGCACAAATCGATCAATGCCTGGGAGGCAGGAGCATCTCTTGACCCAACTACAGTAAATGGCTTTAGCCGAATCCACGTAAGGTGCGGAACAGCTTTCATGTTGTGGGTATTCGTGGTTGCCATTGCCGTGTTTGCTGTCTTTGGGCACTATTTCCAACCGGGTCTTCTTGGACTGGTTCTGTCAAGAATTCTGTTGATCCCCCTAATTGCTGGAATGTCATTCGAGATCATTCGGTTCGCGGGCAAACACGCAAACAATGGATTGATACGCGGCGTACTTGCCCCCGGACTATGGATGCAAAGACTCACTACCAGGGAATGCCAACCGGAACATTGTGAGGTCGCTATTGCCTCCCTCCGGGTCGTGCTCGACAATGAGTACCCGGGCGAAACGCTTGATGAGCAACACATAGATTCCACTTCTGACGAAGATGGTCCAATGAGGGTTCTCGCCTGAATTTTTGATTAATTTTTCCGTTGTTTATGCGGTATTAGCGTTCTTTTTCGTTACTTCGAACGGTTGTCGCTTGCGCATTGGTTCAACACCATGTATAGTTGCTCGTCGCGCCTCCCCCGGGGTAAAGCCTCCGAGTGAAGCGCTTGGTCTTTGAGAACTGAGCAGTAACGGGTAGATCGCCGATTTCGAGCGATTCAGCAAGTGCATGCATCACTGTGTGTACTTGGTGATTCGAATGGTGGTGACGCTCGCGTCACTATCCAGAATCGGCAATCTGGTGACCCGTCATGTTCTTTTGGGGAACAAATCGTGCCAGCGATGGCACGAGGTGAATCCCGAAAAGTGACACGACAGCGATTCCAATAATATGGATGACAACCTCGTAAGAGGTAAATTCCTGAAATACCCCTGTAAAGCCACAGACGATCTCACGAACGCGAGTGGGCAGGGGAAGGTCATCAAACTCACAGTGAAGGATGAACCGCATTGCGGACTCGGTACTTCTGCTGGTCTCGTACCAACCGGAAGTTCGATATGCATGCAGCCTCGCCTGAAATATGGCAGGGGTGTTCAACCATTTTTTCAGCGGAGAGTTTGATCCTGGCTCAGGACGAAC
>CAYTTD010000362.1:0-2726 GCA_964440595.1 uncultured Gaiellales bacterium | reverse complement strand
GATACCAGCTATCTTTCTCTGATCAAGAATCACGGTTTTGACCGGGGATCCACTTCCGCTAAGGATTTTACGCAGTCGACTGTAGTTGAATCCTGACTCAAGCGGCTCAATACCTAGTCGGTCTTCCAACTCGTTGAGCACTTCACCTGTTTCGTCCCACTCAAAGGTTCCAAATCTCCTGGGATCCTTAAAGAAGAAATGCCTGAATGCGGATCTATCACCCTTGTTACGAACCAGTTCCATCTGCAATCTCGAGTGTGGTGGTGTTCCTTCATTCTTCAGAGTCAAAGGATCAACCACCACACAGGATCCACTCATGCGGAGGTGCATCAATGCGATTCCCCCAGGTGAAAAATGAAACACCAGATACTTTCCGCGCCGTTTGATGCTTTCAATTTTTCGGCCTGTCGGCGCGGATGGTGTCGCCAGCTTTGAATCCATTACGGTTAGACGCTTTATGACCAAGCCAGCCAGTGAATCATTCAAGCCTCTGCTTATACACTCAACTTCGGGCAGCTCAGGCATATGCCCCGCTCATCACGTCGATGACTATGTCTCCGACATTCACTGGTTGCTCTGACACCACGATAGCGTTCTCGACCATCTGTCTGCAGGCTTCTGCAGAATCCGAATCGCGAGCGTGAATTTTCGCAATTACATCCCCCACCTGAATCTCTTCACCAGCTA
This sequence comes from uncultured Gaiellales bacterium, assembly GCA_964440595.1. Lineage (GTDB taxonomy): Bacteria > Actinomycetota > Thermoleophilia > Gaiellales > SKUG01 > CAYTTD01. The sequence continues at coordinate 2,039 of CAYTTD010000362.1, read as the reverse complement.
TCTTTTCAAGATAGATGCCAACACCGTGATCTACCGGATCACTCTTGGTCAATCTTCCGGCACCCAATCTGACGGCAGCATTACCTATGTCCAGCGCGTCGATCGATTCGACAAATCCACTAGCCGTTGCCTTTACCTCACTCAATACTGGTGCTACTTCAAGCTTGGCATCAACGTCGCCGTGCTGGGCTGTAATCCATTCGCGCCACTTATCCATGGCGGCGCCAGACTCGACCGCGTCTTCAACGAGCCCCAAAGCCTCCGCGCGGCTAGCGACATTCAAATCGCTCAACTCAAGAAGCAACGATGCACCAGTGTAGACAACTTTCTTCAAATTTTCTGGACCGCGACCACCAAGGAGCTCAGCCACTTCGTTGATCTCAATGGCATTCCCAACGGCTCTACCTAGCGGCTGTGACATGTCGGTAAGCATTACGCGAACCTCACGCCCGGCACCCTCACCGATCGAAATCATCTCGGTTGCAAGATGCCTTGCGTCCTCAATATTTTTCATGAAGGCACCACTGCCAACCTTGACATCAAGAACTATCGCATCCGCGCCTGCGGCGATCTTCTTTGACATTATCGAGGCAGCAATCAGCGGCATGCTCTCAACGGTTCCGGTTACGTCACGCAGTGCATAAAGCTTCTGGTCTGCTGGTACAAGCTTTGAAGTCTGCCCCGCAATTGCGATTCCTGCGGTTCTAACCTGATCGATGAACTCGCTCATTGACAGTTCAACGCGATAACCCGGAATGCTCTCGAGCTTGTCCAGCGTGCCCCCTGTATGACCCAGACCTCTTCCACTCATCTTGCCAAATGGAACACCGCAAGCCGCAACGATAGGGCCAAGAGCCAAAGACACCTTGTCGCCAACACCACCAGTCGAGTGCTTGTCAACAATCCGTCTTCCGATCGGAGACATGTCGATCGTTTCACCGCTTCGAACCATTGCGTCGGTCAGTGTAAGAGTTTCACGCGCGTTAAATCCACGTAGGAGAATTGCCATCAGCAACGCGCTCATCTGGTAATCGGGAATGTGACCATCAACATAGCCATCAATGGCAAGCCGTATCTGTTCGTCCGTCAACTCGTGGCCATCACGCTTGGCAGTTATTGCGCCAACCATGTTGAACGCATCGGTCATGCTCCTTCGCCTTCCGCTGTCTCGCCGGCAGCGCCTTCCAAAGTTCCTGTGTCTGATTGGCCGTCAATCAGAAAACTCACGCCAGGGATTCTCGACGGCGCCTTGACTCCCAGCCACTCACAAACCGATGCACCAACGTCGCTGAAATATCCGTCAATGCCGGCCCTGTGTGCAAGACCAGCAGGAGACCACGCAATTAGTGGTACCTGCTCCCGGGTGTGATCAGATCCCGTCCATGTGGGATCACAACCGTGGTCGGCTGTGATGATCAACAGGTCGTTTTGATCCATCGCATCCATGATCTCTGGAAGGCGAGCATCGAACTCCTGTAGGCATTGGTGAAATCCTTCCGGGTCACGACGATGACCCCAAACCATGTCGGTCTCAACGAGATTGACAAAAATGAAGCCACCGACCTGCTCTCTGAGCATTGCTATTGTTTGGTCTACGCCGTCCTGATTCGACTTGGTGTGCACATCCCGAGTAATCCCCTTCTGTGCAAAGATCTGGCCGATCTTGCCAACTCCACACACCGGTAAACCGGCTTCAGCGATAGTCGTGAGGTAGCTGGATCCAGGCGGTTCAAGTGAGAAGTCACTCCTGTTTGGTGTTCGCTTGAATGATCCTGGCTCTCCCACGAACGGCCTCGCGATAACGCGACTTACCGCATGTTCACCTGTAAGAAGTTCTCGCGCGGTTCGGCAACAATCATAAAGCTCTTCGAGTGGCACAACTTCCTCATGGGCTGCTATCTGAAAAACGCTGTCAGCTGACGTGTAAACAATCAGGTCACCTGTCTTCATCTGCTCCTCGCCGAGGTCATCAATAATCTGAGTTCCCGACGCCGCAACGTTGCCTAAAACACCTCGCCCCGTACGACGGATGAATGCCG
>CAYTTD010000361.1:0-2726 GCA_964440595.1 uncultured Gaiellales bacterium | reverse complement strand
CGGTTCTGCTTGCTGCAATCGATTGCATCTCAGATGCAACAACACGCATGCGTATCGGCACGGATCCAAGGCTCGCACTTGATGCAGCTTTGCTGCGAGCATGTCAGGGGCTTGGATTACCAAGTCTTGCGTTGCGACTTGCCGTGCTTGAGCACAAGATTGATGGCTCATACGGGGCGCCTCGTGTACGGGAATCGGTGTCACCAGCTACGGCTGCTCAGGTCGCTAAGCCAGTGACCCCCGCGCCTGCAGCAGCGCCCACGCCTGCTGCTGTGGCATCTGCCCCTGCATCTACCCTGGCTACTGAAGAAAAGCCCGTCGAACGACGAGCTCCAATGTCGAGCGAAGAATTGTCTAACGTCCATGGATGGTGGCCTCTGATTGCAAAGGCGTCTGACGTGCCGGCACCGATCAGAACAGTTCTAATGCGCCTGCAGGTAGAGCTAAGTGAGGATCGTCAATATCTGGTGGCATACGTCGACGTGCCCGCTACGGTCACGGACCGGGTACGTTCGGTAGTCGTGGAAAAGGTAGCGTCAATCACCGGGCACACCTTGAGATTTGAAGTGGTAGAACGAAAGTCAACAGGTGCAGCAGTCGAACCGTCTCCATTTGAGAACGGGAATGATGAACAGCCCGCGGCGACAGAAACGCCGGTAGAGAACGGCGTGCTTGATCTTTTTGTGGACACATTTGACGCCAGCGTTGTCGTCGACTGAGGTGTACACAGGTGATTGGGGCTATATCATTGCCACAATCACAGTGTGAAAAAATACAACTGGAAGAAATCGGGGATAGCCGTATGGACATGAACAAAATTCTCAAGCAGGCGCAGCAGATGCAGGTGCAGATGGAAAAGGCACAGGCAGAGCTGGCTAATGAAACTGTAGAGGCAAGCTCGGGCGGCGGAATGGTCTCTGTAACCGCGACAGGCACCGGTGAGCTCAAGTCAATCACGATTGATCCAGATGCAGTCGATCCGGAAGATGTTGGAATGCTTGAAGACATGGTACTTGCCGCTGTGAACGAGGTATCGCGTATGGCAACCGACCTTGCCAATCAGCGCATGGGTGCATTGATGCCTCCTGGAATGCCGGGTGGCATGCCCGGGTTAGGGTTCTAGTGACGACCAATTCATTGCCACCGACAATGGAGAAGCTCGTCACCGAGCTCTCCCGACTGCCGGGCATCGGCAGACGCACCGCGCAGCGTCTTGCATTCCATTTGGTCAAGGCTCCACCGTCTCGATCTGAAGAGCTGGCACGGGCCCTTGATGAAGTCAGGTTGAAGTTAAGGCGCTGTAGTCGTTGCCATGGTTACAGCGAGAGCGAAGTATGTGACATGTGTCTTGATCAGCGTCGTGACAAAACCCTGGTATGCGTTGTGGAGGAGCCAACAGATGTGCTCCTCGTGGAACGAACAAGGGCATTTGTCGGGCTTTACCACGTATTGGGTGGCGCTCTTTCACCTATTGACGGTGTTGATCCTGAACACTTGAAGCTAAAGGAGCTCCGTGACCGGGTGATTGAAGATGGGGTCAACGAGGTAGTGATCGCTACCAACCCGACACCAAGTGGAGAGGCTACGGCGTCTTACATCGTCGACATGTTGGCGCAATCGGGCGCGCGAATCACGCGTCCCGCGAGTGGTTTACCAGTTGGCGTCGGCATTGAACACGCTGATGAGCTAACTCTGGGAAGGGCGTTGGTGGGGCGTCGTGACCTTTGATACAGAACAATCAACTCCAAGGCTGATCGGCCACGAGCCAGTAACCAGGATCAGCGTGCAGGGGCATGCGCAGGGGACTCCACAAAGCTCCGGTGCGAAACGCAATCTGGTGGTCATGAAGTTTGGCGGCACGAGCGTTGCTGATCCTGAACGAATCAAGATAATTGCCAAGCGCGCGGTCGCAGCCCGGGGGGCTGGTAATGCCGTAGTGGTGGTTGCCAGCGCCATGGGGAAGACCACTGACCACCTCATCAAGCTGGCGGGGGAGGTTTCATCCAACCCTTCGCGACGCGAGATGGACATGCTGCTGTCAACGGGCGAGCGGATCAGTTGTGCGCTGATTGCGATGGCCATTCACGACTTGGGTCACGACGCAGTTTCTTTCACAGGGTCGCAGGCAGGCATAGTAACGACTCCCGAGCACACCAGAGCAAAGATAGTTGAGGTGCGGGCCGGGAGAATCGCCGAGGCTTTGAACGATCAGCAGATTGCTTTGGTTGCTGGCTTCCAGGGTGTGTCAACGTCACATGATGTAACAACGCTTGGGCGTGGCGGGAGCGACGTAACTGCCGTTGCACTTGCGGCAGCACTCGACGCCGATGTCTGTGAGATCTATACCGACGTAGACGGCGTGTTCAGCGCCGATCCACGCATAGTTCCAGATGCGAAGTTGCTACATTTCGTAAGCTTTGAAGAGATGCTTGAGATGGCTTCGAGCGGAGCTAAAGTGCTGATGCTCAGGTCGGTTGAGTTTGCGCGAAACCACAACGTTCGGCTTCAGGTTCGTTCGTCTTTTACAGATCAGCCCGGCACGTGGGTTGGGGAGGCAGATGAGAGAATGGAAAACGCAATTATCAGCGGAGTGACACATGATACGGATCAGACGCGTGTCAACATTCGGGCAGTGCCAGATCGTCCGGGCATTGCTGCCAAGATCTTTTCGCGCTGTGCAGAGGTTGGTGCCAACATCGACATGATTCTTCAGACGCCGTCGGTTG
>CAYTTD010000360.1:0-2728 GCA_964440595.1 uncultured Gaiellales bacterium | reverse complement strand
ATCTCTCGGCATGCCCAACCACCCAGTGAAGTTCACGAAGTGGCTGGTGGACGCAATCGGCACCCGACGTCGCCGAACGATCAACCTTGGGCAACTGGATGAGCGGCTGTTTCTGTTCGCCGCGGGCATTGGAATTGATGGCGAAATCGTCAAGCGCATTGAGCAGAGACGCAACGGGCGCCGCCCAAGCGATGCCGCTCACGTAATGACCATCATGGCGATTCTGGTGGCTGAAAGGTTCAGGTTTTCAGATCGCATGACAGTGACTGCTGACGGCGGACCACCTGTACGCTCTGCGCTTGTCATGTGCGGTAACACCACTCCGATGAGCTACTTTGGCCGGTACGCGCTTCACTTCATGCCAGAGGCTCAGCTCGAGGGAGGCCTTGACGCTATCGCCCCCAAAAAACTCACTCTTCCGATCGGAATGCGCGCTGGGGCTTTTGCTCTGGGCATGTCGCGTGGCAAACAGACCGTGCCAGCCGAAATCCTTCAACCAATCAATGATGCACACGAGATTCTGATCGACTGCGACGAGCCTCAGCCGGTTCAAACCGATGGCGAATACATTGGGGATCGCACCAACATCAGGTTGAGTTGCGTGACAGGCGCCATCAATCTGGTTTGGTAAAAAACCTACACAGCATCTAATAGAACCAAAGCACCATCTTCGCCAAATAACCGAAGATCAAGGGTACCGACTGAAACAGATCCTCGCCGTCGCCCCGAAGTATCGATGGAGGATATTGGGGAGCGGAATGATCGGGATCAATACTTATTCTTCGGGCGCACGCGCTTTCGTTGGTAAGAACATCGCTGAGATGGTTGCAGCCACTGGGCAGAGCGGCGCATCGTTCAAAGAATCGCTCGCCGCTGTCTCGGTTTCGCTTGACGAACTCTCGAAAGCTGGACTCGGAGTCGAGCAGGGGCTTGCTAAACGGGAGTCGCGAATCAGTGGGCTCCTGAACGACATCGAGGAGGGGGCGCGACTCGGACTGATTGACGACCTGCCAGACGCTCTCCGATTTGAAACCGATTCAGGCATTGATCCACTTATATCGGCAATCGATTCTGTACGCAGTAGCGGCGCTCAATTCAATGCCGCACAAGACTCTGCCATGGACGGAGTCCTGCTGCTTGATCGCGGTAATCCCGACGCATTAGTAGATCGCCTAAAGGCTGCCAGCTCCTATTGGAGTAATGATCTGATCTCAAGACACGGCGACGCGATAGAGGCAACCCTACGATCACCAGAACCGGTAAATGCTGACGCGGCCGCCTTGTTGGGGCAACCTGTCGCTACCGCCGAAATACCAATGGGAATCACCAAGAAGGGCGTCGACTACTCACCCAATCACATCGTGCCCGACAGAATATTGAGCCCACCACAAGGGTTTGCATCGAGAGCAGACGCACGCGCCGCGACGCTCAATTTCCTGGAATCATCGCCCGGAAGCTCAACTGTCGCGTTTCGAATGCAAGGGCAAGGCGGAGTGCATCTTCTTAGCGCCCCGATAGACACCTCAAGACGCTCTTTGAGGTACAAGAGGGCGCTACGAGGTGAGACGCTCAAAGACATCGAGGTAAGGCTCTCAGCGAATCACCCCGACGTGATGGCGATGTGGCGCTCTGACAACACGCATGTCTACCGCAACAGCGACGGATTCAGATCGTCCGCCTGGCCAGAAGGCCATCTTTGGCCTCTAACCGGAGGCGACCTTAAGGCGGCCGGCCTTGCAAGCGAGCACCGTTCTATTCGGGCCATGGTAGAGCCTGAGCTTGTACGCACGCAGGCTGCGCGCAACGAAGCCGCTGACCTGGTTGAGCGACTAATCCGTCAACGCGAAGTTGTCAGAACAGCCAGAATGGATATTGAAAAGTTTGGTGAAATCATCGATTTACCCGGCGAAGGCAACCCGTTACAGTGGGAGACCGAGACGGCCTTCACCTTGCGCAACGAGCCAGTCGTTTTTTCGTTCTCAGCACACAACGACGGGTTCGCCAAGGCGCTGCCTGGCTACTCGATCGAAGATGCCGTTCACTACGCAGCCAACCGCGAGATCCACGATCCGACCAAGATGACCGTCGTCATGCAGGATTCAAGCGGCACTCCTCACCTGGTTGATATTCCGCAGCAGTTTCCCATGACTGACCCAGGCACAGGAATTCATCCAGACCTGAGAGCAATTCTGGACCCGGCACAAGGAAAGATCTGGTACAGGTTTTCCGAGAGCCAAAGCAACCTTACTTCCATGAGGATTGATCTGTCAGAGGCAGCCACCAGGCAACTACAAACCGCGTTCGACGAGATCTCGAAGAACAAGCCATTTGCAGGCGCAGCGACTTACGCGCCAATCAACGAGCACTTGCCAATCATGTACCTTCCACAGACGGACGCTCGCGCTGCAGCATTACACGCAGCGAATTTGGCTAAGCGCACAGGCGGAAACACGGCGTGGGCAATGGTCAAGGCGCAAAATCCACAAGGCACTGGAGAATCTTACGGTTTGGTGAGAGTTCTACAGCAAGGTGGGACTCCATACACTACATGGCAAAGAAACTACAAATACGCAAAAAATGCCGGTTCATCCTTGCAGGCGGCGATTGATGCAAGCGGCATTGCCTATCTCCGAGGCGGCGACTGATAACCTAAAGTCGCCCTGCAAATGCCAGCGCTTCTTCATGCGAGCCGCCACGGCTCCTGTGCATGGCGATCCCAAGAATCTTC
>CAYTTD010000359.1:0-2728 GCA_964440595.1 uncultured Gaiellales bacterium | reverse complement strand
CACGAAATGGCTGAGAAAAGGCATCGGCACTCATGATCTGCATTGTAATCGATTTATTCCTACTAAAGAATTTGAGAAATTCTTCCGATATTTGGACTATGCCCAACTTTCGCAGCTGGTCACGCCCACTTATATTTCTTGTGCTGTTTTCTACGATTACGGGTATTGGGGTCGTCGGCGGCCTCACCCAAAACATTGAAAAACCTCCCCCGCCCGAAAACAGCGTTGAATCATATGATCTCGTTGTCATTGGCGGTGGATCTGCAGGCTACGCAGCAGCAGTTACAGGCACACGGCTTGGATTGAAGGTAGCCGTTGTTGAGGAGACTGGGCGTTTGGGTGGTATGCACACAAACGGAATTACACCTGACCTGCTTGTGCACCCGGCCGTTGATTCTAGTCATCCGAGATATAGCGAGTGGGCGGCGGTAAGCAAGGCCATTAGCACTACGACCACTGTAGATGATGGACCATTGAATGCAATTCGCCCGGGCAGCATGTACGACGTTCCCGGCTCGTCTGCCAATGGACTGTACGGAGAGATGCTCGAGCGGCAGGGGATTGACTCTTTTCACGATCTGATGATCTCTGATGTTTCCAGAGTTCCTGTTGGTTCAATCAACAAAGACAACGAATTGGTTCGAATGATGCACGGTTATCGCAGTGATCCGCGTGCTGCCCAATTGGCAGTAGACAAGGTGCTGGCGAATGCTGACACCGACAACCAGATAACCACCTATTACTCTTCGCGCCTTCACAAGGCAATAACCACCAAACCAGATGGAAAACCTTTGAAGGTTACTGGCACTGAAATCCTTCAGCTTTGCAAAAAGAGCGACCCTGCCGAACACTTGAGTTCCTGCAATCGCAATTTCGCCGGGGTCGCCGCTGAATGTTCCGTCGACAAAGGAAACTGCTATCGCTTGATTAAGCTGAGCGGCCGCACTGTTATTGATGCCTCGCAGGGCGGTGATCTGTTGGGGCTGGTTGGCAAGCGCGATGTCGACTGGACAAGCGGGCGTGAAGGCCAGAAAGACTTTCCCGAAACTCCCTGGAACGACACGGAGTGGGCGGCGCCAAAAACGGGTGACCACCATCAACAATCTTACGGCTATAGATTTACGGTACAGGTTGACTCCAGAGGTACAAGCAAAGACCTTTTAGACAAATTTGTAGCGCTAAAGAATGCCGGCACAGCGCCAAATGCAGTTACGAAGTCGGTAGATGGCATCAACTACAACCGCGCACTGTTTGACGCTCTATACGATGAATGGAAAATCTACTTCGACATATTAAGTGGCGAGAGCAGCATGTTCAGCTGCAATATTGATTCTGTGACGTACCAGAAAATGAGAATTCAAGGTTGTCACACAGACGGCAAGATGGACGTCAACATCGATTTCCATGGCTTTACCTGGGTTCAGCAACAGCGCATCAAGAGCAAACTGGATCCCCGGTATCGCGATAAGGCGCCGTCCGACGCCTACTTTGATTTTGACAGGGAATTTGCCTACAGGATTGTTAATGCAAGCGGGCAGGCGGAGGTGTCAAGACAACACAGGATCGACTGGGCTCACCCTGATGATGAGTGGCTCGAACTCGACCCTTCTCCCAATGTAATTACAGGCGAATCTGCCGAGACCCGCACCGTAAACCATCAAAATGATCTGCAGGCAAAGCGGCAACACATCGAGAACTTCCATCGATGGTTTGACATCGCTTATCTGCACTACCTGAGAACAGAGCGCGGGTACAAGATTGGTCTACCTAAAGATCAGTATCAGTACTCCTCAAACTTTCCTAATACCTTCTATGTAAGAGAAGGCCGAAGGCTCCTTGGCATCGACCGCGTGTCCCAATATGACTACGTACCCTGTGATTCGCAAGCAAGCTTCGAATCTTTCGTCAACAAGGATTTGTCCGCATGCCGGGAACGCGCGCCTCAAAAGCGGGACAGCATTGCCATTGGCGATTACCAGATGGACTCGCACATGGTTTTGGTTAACACCAATCCGGCGAGCGCGGAACAAAACCCCGGTCACAACGGCACGGGCCTGGAGGGGCTCCACATCAGCAAGATTCGCCCCTATCAGATTCCGTATGGCGCTATTGTGCCACGAAACATCGACGGACTGCTGGTTCCACATGCGATGTCAGCAACGCACGTCGGCTACTCCACAACGCGCATGGAGCCGCAGCGGATGGCCATGGGAACTGCCGCAGCGGTTGCTGCATACCTGGCCAAGAAAGAGAGCATTGCCCAGGGCAAAACAATTGAACCTCGAGAGCTTGATGTCGACAAAATCCAGGAGTTGCTGGCAAAGCCTGCCGCCGCTGAAGGCTCTCACAAACCAAAAGGTCAAATGCTTCGCTACTTCAATGACGTAGAGATGCACCACCCACACATGTATGGAATACAACGAACAACCGATCTTGAAATCATGCAAAGCACTGGCGAATACACCTTCAGCCCAACGAACATTGTGAGCAGAGGTCAGGCAGCCGCAGCAATTGCCAGAACACTCAAGACACATAAGGTTACAAACGGCGGCGCGGCAAGCGACAATAAATGGAAGACTGGAGACGAGGTTATTGCGCAGTTGTCGAATGCAGTCAACTCAGGCTATGCGTGCTCATCGTCGGATGCATACTCGGATGTTGCTGGATCCAGCGTGCTATGCAAATCAATCCTTGTCTTTAAGCGAGACTCCCACTCCGCGGGGTCAGG
>CAYTTD010000358.1:0-2734 GCA_964440595.1 uncultured Gaiellales bacterium | reverse complement strand
CAATCCAAAAATTTCTTGGGAAGTCTGACGAACAGGCAACCGGCTCGTTGAATTTCTTCTCTGTCTTCTTTCTGATTCGGTTCTGTTTATTTGTGGGTGCCTGAGTGCGCTTTTTGAGGCGCGCTTGCGTGAGCACTCTTCGAGGCGCTCACGCTTTAAGTTGCAGAAGCACCACGCAGGCATCTCAACAATTGCCTGATCTCAATTCGGACGAAAACACCAGAATGAGATCACATTGAAAGACCTGAATGTCTGCAACGTTTTACCGTGAAGTCGGCGATAACCAGGGCGGAGCGGTTTTTTTAGAGTAGATGATTCCTTCGGGGGAGTTTTTCATTGAAGGTTACACAGCCGCTTCTATCGCGTATCTCAGGGTTCCTTGATGGTGACATCGGCCGCCTTATTGCTGACGGAGGCGCTTACAAAGGAACTGCCAAACGACGTCTTGCCGCACTCGAAAAAGACGTGGGCCGCCTGATTGATGAGAGCTATGTGCAACACGAAAAGTTGTCTGGCGAGCTGAACAACCTTGGTAGCTCTCTGGAGCAGCGGGGTCTATTTGGTGACGCAATGCAGGCTCGCGAGAATCCCCTGATTGTGCTAAATGCTGACCAGCCTGACGCCGTTCTTGATGCGCTAAAGGCGAAAAGTGTTCTATGGCAAAACGAGATGATCTCGGATCCTGCCTATCGCATTGAAAGCCTGATCAGGTCAGGCGCTGAAGTGAATGCTGAAGCGGCAACGTTCTTCGGGCATCCGATTGGCTCAGCACACATTCCACTGAATGCTTCGGGTGAGAACAGGCAGGCGAGCTCGTATGCCGAGATGCTGATCCCTGATGGAATTGTCGGTGATGCAAAGGGGTTTTCGTCGATAGATGATGCAATCCGAATGGCTGACGAATTCCGCTCTGCCAACCCAGGCGTGACGTTGATCGGTATCGAGGACTCGCGTCGTTCAGTTCACGTATTGGCGGCAAACGTAAATACTGAGGCTCGAACGGTAAAGTCAGGTAGGAGGTTTCAGCGGGATAGTGTTTTAACCAAAGACGTCGCTGTTGAATCCGGCCACTCATCAGTTCGGTGGATCATGACCAGTGATGGCCACCTTACGCGCTTCAACGAATTTCGTCCTCCGGCTGACGCAACGCAGAGCGTGATGCATTCCACACCAATGACTTTGGATGAACTGATGCGGGCACCGGGCGGCCTGACGCGTCGAGCGCCACTCGACAAGGACGTTGAGAAGTATCTGAGCATGACTGACGAAGTCGGAGACCTTGAGACTGGTGTGCACCAGCTTGAGCAGTTGAAAGACAGAATCGCGATAGAGCGTTCAGCGTCATCGTCATCTTTGACAGTAAAGAAGCCACCAGGCAGGAGTCCGGGTGATGACGAGCCGGTATTTACCAACTATGCCGGTAGACAGATAGTGCTTGATCCTTTCACCACTTCAAGACCATTTCATCTGGATGACAGAATCCACTCAAGCCTGGACGACGCGGTGAACTCGGCTGCCAGGCAGATCGATGCGGGCCGAAATAACAAGATGGTTGCTGTGGTGGCCGACCACAACGGCGATTTTCGATTGAGAACCATGGAGCGGCACGATCTTGAGTTTGTAAAAGACCTACGCCAGGACCTGCAAGCAATCGTAGATCCCCGCACTGGCTACCACTGGATCGTTCGGCGCAGCGAAGGTGCCGGCGGTTCTGCGCGAGCCACATTCGAGCTCCAGAAGTTGAACATCCCAGGGGAGCTCTGCCCACAAAATGAGTTTGGCAAGCTGCAGCAGAGCTTGAAGGAGATGTTCAAGCGAGGCCAGATCGACATACGCCCCTTTATCGACGACGCCTACATGCACATCCTGCCAGACATGGATCTGCAGCGGGCAAAGTCGAGAATACTCAACACGCCGCAAAAAGGTCTGGGACATAAGACTCTACTACTGGTTCAGCTCAACAAAACCCCTTGGGTTGGGGGCCGGAGCACGGGACACTACGAGGCCGGTGCCTATGGCATCGTGGGATCCAACTCAAGCGTAGGCACCGTAGCGCGAGCTTTGAAGAAGTTCAAAGCAAAGGAAATTGAGGCGCACTATTTTCCTGATCGCTTCCCGGACGTTAGCGTTGGGCGGTATCCGCGGATTATTGGCGTCAAAGACAAATTCAACAGCTGGTTTCTCTAATCTATGTGATATTTGGTCAATAGACCGATTAATGACATGACAAGCGCAACTTCCCAAGCCGCACAACTCGATATACGGGTATGGGACGGTTACGACCAATCTTGGCTACAGTTGCTGTTGCCTGCGTTTCGGCGTTGGTCGCAGCCGGCTGTGGGCGTGGAGGAGATGCTGGCGGCCCTTCTTCCGCATCATCCGCCGGGTCGGGCGGCCCCAAGATCATTACGATTACGGCTGGCCGAGATCAGACAGGGATTGAGGAGAAGCACTTCAAGCAGTGCAGCAAGAAGTCTGGCGGAAGGTGGAAGATTGAGCCGTTCTTCCTGCCGCCGACTGTAGATGGCCAGAGGGAACAGATGATTCGTCGCCTCGCCGCGAAGGACCCGACGCTGGACATACTTGGCCTTGACGTTATCTGGACCGCAGAGTTTTCAGAGGCTGGCTGGGTACTTGATCTAACCGACCGCATCAAGCCAATTGAGAAGGAGTTCATTCCGGCTGCGCTTGATACAGCAAGGTGGAAGAACAAGTACTGGGGTTATCCGAAAGA
>CAYTTD010000357.1:0-2745 GCA_964440595.1 uncultured Gaiellales bacterium | reverse complement strand
ATTCGCATCGGCGATACTTGGGTCGTCCAACGCGCAGGCGATGTAATCCCTCAGGTGGTTGGTCCGGTGCGTGATCTTCGTGGTGGCGACGAGCGTACCTTCGATGCACCGACGAATTGTCCAGAGTGTGATACACCTGTCGTGCAAGATGGTGACAATGTGGTTCTCCGTTGTCCAAACAGTCGCTGCCCTGCCAGGGGGCAACGGCAGATTGAGCACTTTTGCTCGCGCGGAGCAATGGACATCGACGGCATGGGCGAAAAAAATGTTGAGCGATTTCTGGAAGCGGGCATCCTTGACGGCATTGCTGATCTGTACCGCCTCGAAAAAGAGCAGATCATGGGGCTTGAAGGGTTCAAGCAGAAGTCCGCGGAAAAAATCGTTGAGGCTATCGAGGAGTCGAAATCCAGAGGGCTCGAACGCGTTCTGTTTGGGCTCGGAATTCGCCACGTGGGGGAAAGGGTTGCTTCTGACCTTGCAAGATGGTTTGGTGACATCGAAGCAATCGAAAACGCAACGATTGAAGACATTGAGGCGGTGCCGGGCGTTGGCAGCGTCATTGCTACCAGCGTAGCAGAGTGGTTCAGTGAGGATGAGCACCTCGCACTAATTGGGGAGCTGCGTAGTGCCGGAGTCGTATTAACCGCTGAGAAGAAAAAAGTTGACTCAGGCAGTGAAGGCGACGAGCTGGAAATGCCGTTCAATGGATTGAAGGTCGTGATTACCGGCACCATGAGCGGTTACTCACGGGCTGAGGCAAAGAGGGTTGTTGAGAGCTTGGGCGGAAGGGTTGCATCCTCTGTTAGTTCTGCCACCGATCTGCTCGTTGCCGGCGAGGCCGCAGGATCAAAACTCAAGAAAGCTCAGGATCTTGGCATTCGCATAATTGATGAGGACGAATTCGCGTTGCTAGCCTCGTTTGACAAGTAGTCGAGCGATTGCGTCCTGCATGCCTCTCGCATTATTTGCGTTCACGGCCTGGTTGTCATTCCAGGTCACCACTGAGAAGCCAAATCTGCTTCCGGATCTTGCATAAGCGTAGCCACTGAGGGCGCTGCTGGATCTCAGCGTGCCTGTCTTTGCACGCACCTGCCCCTTGAACGGTCGCTTGGCCAATCTTTTTCTTAAAGTACCGTCTTGTCCGCTCACTGCGAGGGACCGCTCAAATGCCTCACCAAGATCAGCGTCGTTATCCATTCGAAACAGCAACTGCGCAATTCCTCTCGAAGTCGTTCTGTTTGCGCTTGAGAGTCCTGAGCCATCGCTGATTACAACTGAATCGACGGGAATGTCTCTTGAAGTCAGCATTCGTACAACTGCCTTGGCTCCGCCGGACGTTGTGCCAACGCCATCGCTAGCGGCTCCAATGTTTTTGAGCAGAATCTCTGCCATAAAGTTGTCACTATGATGATTCATGAACGAGATGATTTTTCGAAGCGGCATCGACGCCGTATCAGCGACGACCTCCGCATCTTCAGGGGTGCTTCCCTTTGTGACCTTTGCCCCGCGGACCTTTATCCCCTGCTTTTTCAGCTCCTGCATGAGTGATGCCCCGGCCCAAGCTGCCTGGTCCCTGGTTGTCGGCCCAAACATCGTTGACCCGAAGTACCCCTGGTTTACGCTGATGGCAGAAAGCGAAGCGCACTCAAAGTAGCGGAACCTGCTCGGCCACGAGCCAACAAATCTCCTTCTGTCAAACTTGCCTTCGTCAACTATCAGTCGTCCCTTGAAACTCTTGATTCCGGTCTGTTCTACCTCTCTCGCGAGCTCCTCAATTGAGCCACCGCGGGATCCGTAAACGCGTCGGGAGAACTCTCTTGTCGAAAGCGTTGGATCTCCGTCGCCTCGCAGATAGATGTCTCCGCGGTAGGTGCCGTCGTCCGCTAAAACGCCCTTCATGAGCACCTGGGTTTCAAACACATGGTTGGCGCCGTATGCATCAAGGGATGCCGCTGCCGTATAAAGCTTTTGATTTGATGCAGGAGACTTTGGGTGATCTGCATTCCACGTGAAAATCGAGTCACCTGTCTCGGGATTCCATACCGTAACGCTGGTCGCGCTCTTCAAACCGGAGTCCCGGAGGGTGCGAGTGACTCCCGAGTCCAGTGCGCCCGCAGACGCATACCCCGGAAGTGCCAAGAGGCAGATCGTCATGTTAATAGATACGAACACGCGTTTCATGCGATGCCACTCCTGACCGCCTGCACAGCGGCCTGTACCCGGTTTGAGACTCCCATCTTCATCAGAAGGTTTGAAACGTGATTCTTAACGGTCTTGGGGCTAATGTGGAGCTCGTTCGCTATCTCTGTGTTGTCCATTCCTCGTGCCACCAGCCTTAGCACTTCAACTTCCCTGAGGCTCATGTCATCCGGTTTCTGGATTGGAACGGTGGTTGTTCGCAGCCAGGCTGCCATCTCGTTGCTGGCCCAGGGTGAAAACCATGACAGGCCCCTGTGCAGGGCGTTGATGGCCATCGCCAGCTCGGGAACCTGGGTGTCTTTGAGAACATATCCGCGCGCACCCGCTCGCAGTGAAAAGTAAAGGTCGGTCGGATCTTTTGACATCGTAAGCATTGCAACCGGTATCTCGGGCTTTCTGGCGCTTAACATGTCTACGAGCTCAATTCCTTTTCCTCCTGCGGCAGTCGTTTCGACAAGAATCACTGTTGGGTTGAATTTTTCGATTCCGCCAAGAACGCCGCTATCTCCTGCGGCATCTGCGCAGACTTCAACACCGCCATCATCG
>CAYTTD010000356.1:0-2757 GCA_964440595.1 uncultured Gaiellales bacterium | reverse complement strand
CCCAGACAGCTTGTCAGGCGCCCCGGAACGCACTTCGGTTTCGGCACGATTACCTAGGAAAGGATTTGTAAAGTTTGCTGTGGTGTCGATTCGCACCGCGAGCGTCTCATCACCCAAATCCATCTGGTACTCACAGGTACCTACCTTCATGCCGGGCACTTGCTCTGCGATTCGCTCAACGCTTCCACCGAGGTCGCGCAGAACCCTCCTGGCCTGCCAACTTGTTGCAAATGCGGCCTTGTAAGAAATGTTGGCGGCGTCACCAACAACGTACACATTCTCTTCGATCGCACCGTGCTCGTTACAGGCATAGAATCCGGCATCCGTAAAGTGCGGAACACCGCGCACACGTCGGGCATCAAGTAGATCAAAATCAACCGTTACATCCCCGGTTATCTCATCAACCCTCTCCTGCTGAACGCCGCTGACAATGCTGACCCCGGCATCGGCAAGATACTTTTGGACGATCTCACTTGAATTCATGTCAAATATGTTGAACGGCTGCATTTCGCCTGTTACCAGAACGACATCCGCAAAGGCGTTCTTACCCGTTATCGTCAACCACTTCGCAGCTAGCAGAGCAAACTCATAAGCAGGGGCGGTCCACGAGTTGTCTACCGCAAGACGCAAAGTAATTGACCGTGCATGGCGATGATCACTTGGAGAAAGGGCATCCAGAGCGTCACGCAGAAGCAGCGCATTGTCGAGCGTTCGCAGATGGTGGGTGCTGCCCTTGTATGCATTAACGCCAGGCGCGAGAACCAGCACGTCGTAATCCATGGTTGTTGCGTTATCAAGGTAAACCTGTCGGGCGGCCAGGTCAACGCGCTCGACCAATCCCTCCACAAAATCAATACCGTACGGATCAAGTGCATCAGCAAGCGTCACATCAAGGCGGTGCGGCGACATTCCGAATGGCACATAAACCAGGTTCGGCAGCATTCTCATTGACGGCCACTGGCCAAGCATCGTCACCTCTAGGTCTTCTGAGCCCAGCGCAAGCGTCAACGCGGTCTCAACACCGGCAATTCCTCCACCAACCAACAACACTCGTCGCTTCGCCATGCGAATCCTCCCAATGATCTAGATCTTCCTATCGCACACTAACGCAATTGCCTGAGCACGATATCCGAAAAAACCCGTGGCAGACCATCGAACGGGTCATTCAATTTCGGACTCATCCATGGCGCCGAATACCGGGCGATAGAGATGATTGGTATCTGGCGTTGGTAGGCCAATGGACTGAAGGTTCATATTCCACGACACCAGAAGTTTGCCGTCAACCGTGAACTCAGGGTGCACCAGCGCGTTGTAGCTGATCTGGTCGTCGCGCTTTGGCGGGCCGTCGTGAACGTGCTTCCAATCGCTGAAAGGCCCTTCAGGTGAAGATGCAGACCGAGACGCCAGCCCACTGCTGAAGTACAACTCCTGTGAAACCAATGAAAAGCCGGATGGCGTTTTCAAAACAGTGAATGAGTTTGACACTCCATCTGCTATTGGCTCAGCCTTCTGATGATCATTGCTCCAACCCTTGCCGTCCCAGTACTCCCAGTCACCGCTGCCAATCTGCCCTTGTGGACATCGCGCGACGTAGGCAAAGCGAGCGGCCGGAACCACAACTTCACCGAGCTCATTTTTTTGCTCCTTGCGATCCTCCATCCCATAGATATAGGAGTGCCCATTGTGTTCAATGATGCTGGTTCCCCAACCTATTGGCGCCGCTCCCGGGTCATCAACGGTTCGCGTACCGAGATCAAATTTTGCAACGGTACCTAATGTGTTGCGATCAAGCTTCAGCATGTCAGTACCATCGCCGGCAAAGTTCCAGGCACCTTCTCCGTCTTTCCTGAGCCTGTGCATGAACAGCGTTATCGTGTCACCCTCGACAATGCCACTGGCAGGCCAATACCACTGATCAGGTTGAGTTGGATGGAGGAAATCATCGGGGTTGGACGCAGTACCGCGGGCCAGCGTTGTGAAAGTATTTTCAGTCTGCACTGCAGCCGAATTGCGGATGAAGTCGCCATTCCTGTGCATGGATCCATCTGGCTGAACCGTGTTCATCAGCGTGTCTCCAAACAACCAGAGGACGCGCCCGTCACCGATAGGTATTGAGAATGTGCCGTCTGAAGACGCCCAGCCTGGTCCGTCTGTGTTTATCATTCGGTTGAATGACTCTGGATCTGTTCCACCGCCAACCGTAGAGTTGATTGGCCGTTCATAGGCAACCAATTCACTATCGAACGCCTGCTGGGCGCGCTGTGAGATTGGTGTTGGATTTGACGTTGGCTGTCTGACTGGCTTTGAAACCGTGGTTGTCTCAGGCGCGACGGCGCCACCATCCTGGAAAGCCTCACGCCCTGCCGCCGCCGTTTGCGACACACGAGCAGCCGCAACGGTCGCCCCAAGGAGCCCCACCCCGGCCAGCAAAGCAAGTGACCCTAAAGTTGTTCCCCGCTTTAAAAAAGCGGCGATTCCTGCAAGAGCCGATGCGCCTCCCAGTGCAACCGGCAAAGCTGTTTCACCGACGCTCTCACGGTGTTTTCCTGCATCACGCACCTGAGTCATGCCAACGATGACTCCGCCAAAAGCAATGCCTAAACCACCTAAACCACTAACGGTCACTGTCACCCCCTCCACGTGCGCAAGAGAATGCGCTGACTATTTATCGGAAGAAGGAAAGTTGTCGTTTCTCTGATTTTTGGTTTTCCCTCCGAGGCGGTCGATGACATCGATCGCGGCAGGGAGCCTGGACTC
>CAYTTD010000355.1:0-2768 GCA_964440595.1 uncultured Gaiellales bacterium | reverse complement strand
AAGCCCCAAGACGATTAATGGCTCCCAAAGAGACTTTTGATCGAATACGAGATAAAACTCAACCTAGGACGATGACAATTGCCACTACGGTTCCACAAAATGGCACACGAACGACAGCCAAAAGATCGATAGCCAGACAGCCAAGAGATCGATAGCGAGACAGCCAAGAGATCGATAGCCAGGTACTTGTTGCAATCATCAGTTGAAATCGCCTTAGGCAAATTTGCGTGAGGAGTAATATTCCGCTACTATGACTTTCATCATGATTCTTCTTGGCTTCTAAAGCTGAATATCAGCAAGCTCACTTCTGCGGGTTCTCCGCGTGTTTGAAATTTGAATCAAGGGAAGGATCAAGCCATGCCGGCCAGTCGCAAAAAAAATGAATCTTGGCAATTTACCTCTGAAAGACCTCGAGAACGAGCCGTCATTGCTGGCATTCCTCACTCTCCGAGTGAAAGCGAGAGCCACTTTACCGAGATAAAGGAGCTTCTTGATACCGCTGGCGTAGATGTGATTGGTGAGGTCTCGCAGAAACGGGATAAGCCTCATCCGGTTACCTATCTGGGCACTGGCAAATTCGAAGACCTTTGCCAAGAGGTCAAGGCTCTGGATCCTGACATCGTCGTGATTGATGATGAGCTCTCACCTCGGCAACAACGCACTATTGAAGACGCCGTTGAGCGTCGCGTGCTTGATCGAACTGCGGTTATTCTCGACATATTCGCACTCCATGCCCATACAGCAGATGGCAAGCTCCAGGTTGAGCTTGCGCAGCTTGAGTACAACCTTCAACGCATGAGGGGTCTTTGGAAGCACCTAGAGAGGCTTGGCGGCGGAGTTGGAACACGTGGTCCTGGAGAAAGCCAGCTTGAGACCGACCGACGACTGGCTCGACGGCGAATTTCTCTGCTCCGATCGAGGCTCAAGGAATTGGAAAAGCATCGTGCCACGATGCGTAGCGCCAGGTCGGGCAGCTTTATTCCAAAAATAGCGCTTGCGGGATATACAAACGCAGGCAAATCAACGCTCCTGAATCACCTGACAGATGCAGGAGTAAGTGAAGCCGACAGGTTGTTTGAAACCCTGGATCCGACAACCCGTAGCTATGAAAGCAATGGACGCAGATACCTTGTGACCGACACTGTTGGATTCATTGAACGGTTGCCACATCAGCTGGTAGATGCGTTTCGGTCAACGCTTGACGAAACGCTTCTCGCAGACTTGGTAGTGCTGGTTGCGGATGCATCGCATGGCGAAGCACACCTGGCGAGGCACATTGCAGCGGTCGATCAGACATTGAAGGAGATAGGTGGCAAAGATCTTCCTAGATTGTTGGCGCTAAACAAAATTGACCTGATGGAATCCGATGGAGATTGGTTGCGGAAGAAGTATCCTGACGCAATACTGATCAGCGCAAAATCAGGAGACGGAATTAGCGATCTTCTCGATGCAATTGCCGCATATTTTGCTGAACGCTGGCAGCGCGTTGAGCTTGTAGTGCCCTATTCGGAGGCGGGTGTGCTATCGAGGTTGTATGAGGCCGGAGCTCCTGTTGAACGTGAGGACACGGACACCGGAATTCTTGCTACCGCACACGTTCCAAGCAGCATGGTAAAGGGACTAAAGCGATATATGCAGCCTGTGCCGGAATGATAAGGTTCGCCGGATGTCAAACAACGATAATGACACTTCAACTGCGATTCAATTCAAGGTGATTCACAGCAGTGCAATGGTTCCAGAGCGGGCCAATGCGGGAGATGCAGGATTTGACCTTGCCTCAATCGAAGACGTCGTGGTGCCACCCCTCGAAAGGGTCCTGGTTGGCACTGGCATCGCTGTTTCGATACCTCAAGGATGGACTGGTCTTGTGTGTCCTCGATCGGGGCTTGCTCTTAAATTTGGTGTGTCGTCAGTAAACTCGCCTGGCGTGATCGATTCTGGCTACAGGGGAGAGATCAAAGTGATTGTTCACAACACAGACTCCAAAAATGCCGTTCAAATCAGCGTGGGAGATCGAATCGCTCAGCTTGTGCCCGTACCAATATGGAGTGGATCAGTTGAGGTAGTAGAAGATCTTGAAAGCTCGTCACGCGCTGATGACGGATTTGGATCAACCGGAATGGGCAACGTCTCGGCCAACGTTGGAGAATCGAACACATGACAACCCACCGCAGGCCAAGAATTCGTGTTTCGGGTATGACCTGGAACTCATCAGACCGGTTGTTGCTGATTTCTCAAGGGCGCCCTGAGAGCCCACGTTGGATGTTGCCAGGTGGTGGTGTAGAGGGCGGCGAGGCACTGATGGAGGCCTTGAGCAGAGAGATTTCTGAAGAGACGGGAATGAACGAGCATCGGATCAACGACCCCGTGGCGATGATTGAGTCCATTGCTCCGGAAGGAAGCGGATCATCGCGACACCTGCTACACGTTGTGTTTCACGTGACGGTTGATGAGCTGGTTGCCGAGCAGGCTGCCGCCAAAGACAAGGATGTGCACGATTTGAAGTGGTTTGCCCGAAATGAGCTGCTGGGCGTGCCAATCCATCCACCAATTGGCGCATGGTTGAGTGCGTGGCGTCCTGGAGCACCATTTGCTTTTTTTGGTCCGCTTTGGGCTCCCTGAATATGTTTTGAGTTTTGGCAGTCGCCGCCTTGGGAATTGACCACTAGCTATGCGGGTTTTTGTAACAGGTGGTAACGGATTCATCGGGAGTCATGTGGTCGCCCGCCTCATTGAAGAAGGCCACCAGGTTGTATGTCTCGTGCGCG
>CAYTTD010000354.1:0-2774 GCA_964440595.1 uncultured Gaiellales bacterium | reverse complement strand
ATGCGAACTAGGTGGCCATTTTCAATCAGAAATCTCCTGTAGTGCGGAGCCTCGGTGACCTTTACGATAAACGGCGCGCTCTTCTCGATCTCCCATATCTTTGCAAACGCGCTCTCGCACTCCTCGGCGGTAAGTGGATTCAGCATTAGGCCCCTGCCAACCGGGATCAGAAACATCAGTTCCCACATGTCAGCTCCAAGCTCTTCAACGAGGCGTCCCATGCCGGTGAGGTGGGGTGCGCTCTCTTTGCAAACGAGCGAGTTGATCTGCATTGACAGGTCGATCTCGCGTGCCCACTGAGCAGCTTGAATCGTTATGTCGAACGTTCCTGGAATCTGCCGCATGTCATCGTGGCCAGCGGCGAAAGGCAGGTCAAGGCTGAATGCCACCTTGGCCAGTCCGGCGTCTATCAGTGCTTTGAGGGCATCCTTCGAGAGCGTCTTTACCGCCGCCGGTATCGTGCACATTCGCAGGCCAATGTCAGTGCCATACTCGATCAACTCAAGCAGGTCGCTGCGTCGCATCGGGTCGCCGCCGCTTAATACGAATACTCGTGTGCCAAGCTCCTTGACGCTGTCAAGAAGATCCTTTGCCTGCTGGGTTGTCAGCTCATCGGGCGAGTGCCAGTCACGAGCATCCGCTCTGCAGTGTTGGCAAGCCAGCCCGCACGCCTGGGTGGTCTCCCAGATCACGAGCAGTGGTGAGATTGACAGATCTGTCTGCGGCGGAGCAGAAGGATTGATTTGGTTGTTGTGAATGTTCATGCCGTGACTTCCGTTTTTTGTGTTACAACAAATTCGGTTCTGATCTCTTCGCTGGTTAGTGGGCACGATGGATCTTCACCCCAGTGGGATCCAGTCATGTTGCGGGCTCGCGCGCGAAAGCCTCCGCAAACAGATTTGAGCGTGCACTCACCGCAACGCCCTTCAAGCGGCCAGGAGGTTCGCCTCAGATCCTGGAGGAGGGGGTGTGCGTCTTCCTTGTTCTCAGGGTTCCAGATGCTGCGAAAGCTTTGCTTCCTTACGTTGCCAAGTGTTGTATCAAGCCAGAACTGGTTCGGGTGTACGTCGCCGTTGTGGTCAATCTCGACGATCCGCCTACCTGTGCCGTCACCCCGCTGTGAAATCAGCTTTGCTTTTATGTCATCTGCGCGATCAGGGCGGTGTTTCTTTGCCCAAAACCACGCCAGTGGACCATCTGCAGGGTTGTCTACCGTAAGGATCTCGTACGTCTCACGCTCTGCCCGCTCGCAAAGCTGCTCAACTATACGCCGCCTACGTGGTTGACTGATATCGCCGTCTCGCCTGGCTCTACCGGTTGGTACCAGGTGGTACAGACAGAACCGGTCAACCCCTAGTTCACCCGCCAGGTCAAGTACGCCATCGAGGTCATCAGCGTTTGCCTCTGTGACCGTGAATCTGATGCTTACTCTCAGGCCTGCCTCGATGCAGGTCTCGATCGCCTTGATGGATTTTGCATATGAGCCTCGCCTCTGCCTGAAGTCGTCGTGAGATGACTCAGAGCCATCTATCGAGATGCCTACGTAGTTGGCTCCGTGATCTGCCATTCTCCGGGCGTATTCGGGCTTGCGAATCAGGGTTCCATTCGTCGAGAACACGGGACGCATTCCCTTTTCGGCTGCGTGCGACGCGATGTCAAGAATGTCGGGTCGAATAAGTGGTTCGCCCCCAGAAAGAAGCAGTACTGGCACTTTTTCTTCAGCCAACTGGTCTATGACCTGGGTGACTTCATCAAAGGGAATGGTAATCGGCTTGCGGCCAAGAACGGCTGAGTAGTAGCAGTGCTTGCAGGCCAGATTGCAAGATTCGGTGATATTCCAGACCACAACAGGGTGGTACTTGCCCTCAGATTCAAATGTGTGGTGGTCGGGCGTCTTGCCCTTTACTCCATAGCGCAGGCGGTCTGACGGGCCGGTGCGATCAGTGACCAGTTTTGTGATTCCGATCATTTATTCAAGTTCCTCGTTGTTATTTCGCCTTTTAAGTATTCGGCTAAAAACTAGGTAAAACTACTGAAATGTAGCGTATCACTGTCGCATATCATTTAATCCGCAATAAACCGCAATTCCGTTCGATCCCCGGTTGGAGGTAGATCATGGCAATACAGATAGGGCAGCAGCCGTTGGCAGATTTCAACAGTCCGGTCGACATGATGGAGGACTGTCATCGTCGTATTGAGCACTTCCTCGCAGTTTTGGTTGCCGTTGTTGATGACGCGCTTGAAGTGACTGGAGGCGAAGTGAATGACTGTGCCTTGACGCCAGATGCGCGCAAAGCAGTCGAAACGGCTTTGGCCTACTTCGACGGAGCAGCGCCAAAACACACAGCGGATGAGGAGGAATCACTGTTTCCTCGCATGCGAGAGGTTGGTGGCGAAGCTGTGCAAGAGGCACTCGCGGTCCTCGACAGGCTTGAGGCAGACCACGTCGAGGCAGAGAGGCTTCATGCTGAGGTCGACGAGATTCTGCATGCCTGGTTGCAGGCGTCATTACTTCCCTCTGAAGCTCTTGGCCAGGCGCGAGATGTTCTTGTGAGTCTGCAAGGCATCTATAGTCGGCACATTGCTGTTGAAGACAACGAGGTGTTTCCCCTGGCACGAGAAGTCTTGGGGGAGGATCAACTACAGACAATTGGTGCCGAGATGAAGCAGAGGCGTGGAAATCAGAGTTGTCGCGAGCGCAAGGCCGGCGAGGCTTAGCACCTAGCCGCCAATCTGCGACATCGTTCGCTCCGGCTGCACAAAGCCGGCGTCGT
>CAYTTD010000353.1:0-2785 GCA_964440595.1 uncultured Gaiellales bacterium | reverse complement strand
ACGATCTTCAATCATCGAAAGCACAGAAAACCAGTGCGCACTGTATGTGGACAGCTCACCCCTATCATCAACCGAAGCCAAGTCACTAGTCATCTCGGATTTCCCATCGCCATCACGCACAAAATCCCCATCATATCCTTACGATCCATGAAACATCAGGCACTATAATGCCTCAGATGATTTTTTTATCGTACGTTACGCCCGATACTATTGCTGCCAGCAGAGTTCTGACCAGAAATATACTTGAACTTGAAGCTGCTGCAACGGTAACGATTCTGAACCTGTGCGCGGAACCGCCTGTGATCGAAGGCGCGACCCTCGTGGATCCGCTCGATCTCGACCCTACAGGCGATCTCGAATGCCTGGGCATGATAATCAGTGATCCTAAACACGTTGCTGAGCATTTCCTTCCCCACCTTGTGAGCTATGGCCTGGACGCGGACCAGTCGGTGGTATTTGCTAATCCAAGATCAATCTTTCTCGAACCACCGTCAGATCTGCTGGAGATAGCGGAGCGCGATCGAATGGCTCTGTTTACCAAGCTAAACGTTGACCTGGCTCCTGACAGCAGCTTTCCCCAACCCAGAAATGCCTTGACAAACGGCATCATCAACAAAACACTGTTCGCCGTCGACAGATCGGCAAGGCCAATCATTGATTGGTGGCGACGGCGAATGAATCCACGGGAGATAGCCAGCGCAAATTACACCCATGACGTCTCATGGTTAGACGTAATTGCTCTGTCTTTCAGCATTGAGCCGCAAAAACTCAGCGGCTGGGGGTGCTCAAACAAGAACATGGCCGCCTCCCCAGAAATACACTTGTCAGGTGGCCATCTGATTCAGGGTGATACGCGCATCAATTCGCTTGACCTATCGGTGTACGACACAGCTTTCCCTACCTCAATCTGTACACCTACAGGTCTACCGCCCAGAGTGTTGCTTTCTCAACACCCGGATCTTTGGAGAATCTATTCGACCTGGATGAACGAGTGCGAAGACAATGCCTTTGATCACAGTGCCGAGTACCGGTACAAGCGATTGGCAAATGGCGAGGATGTATCTAAACGCATACGACGCATCTACACAACTTACCTGCCCGGTAATGAGGGCTTCAAAGAAAACCCGTTCGCTGCAGACCAGGCAGACGCATTTATCGACTGGCTGAACTCCCCGCCTGGAGGAACAAGGATTTCGAGGTATCTGACCGACATATGGGGACGACGCCATGATTTGAACCAGCTGTTTCCAATCCCAGACGCCGGTACTGAGTTTGGCGAATGGGCAAGAACTACTGGCAGATCTGAAGAGCTGATTCCTCGCTGGGCGCTCCCGGAATTACCCTTGAAAAAAACTGACCAGGGCATTTCTGCAACTTCTGATTACACCACTGCACCTAATCACAAAGGTGTGCTGGTCTCAGGATATTTCACCTCGGTAATGGGACTCAGCGAGGCAGCACGCCTTGTGGTTGACGCAGTGAATCAAACTGGAATGGAATACGGAACATTTACATACGAACGCACCGTTGCCGGCCGCACTGATGAGTTTCTTGGAGAAAAAACGTCAAGCGACCCCTACGACACACACATTTCATGCATCAACATCGATACGTTCTCGATGTTCGCAAATGATCACCCAGAACTGTTTCCGCAAAATTCTCACCGTGTCGGCCTATGGTTCTGGGAAGCATCAACAATTCCTCCATCGATGCAGCAGTCCTTTGATTTTGTTGATGAAGTATGGGTCGCCAGTAAATTTGTCGGCGATATTTTCAAGCAGCATTCAAACGTTGATGTGCACCTGTATCCACAACCTGTGCCGCCACCGAC
The DNA here is from genome assembly GCA_964440595.1 of uncultured Gaiellales bacterium. Lineage (GTDB taxonomy): Bacteria > Actinomycetota > Thermoleophilia > Gaiellales > SKUG01 > CAYTTD01. The sequence continues at coordinate 954 of CAYTTD010000353.1, read as the reverse complement.
CGCCAGCGATAAGTCGAGGAGCGAGCTTGGCCTTCCAGATGGATTCGTGTTTCTGTTTGCGTTTGACTTCAACAGCATTGTTGAGCGAAAAAACCCGCACGCGCTCATCAAAGCATTCAAGGAGGCCTTCAATCCAAATGAAGGCCCGCAGTTGGTGATCAAAACGATTAACGGTGCGAATCGTGTCTATGAATTGGAACGTTTAAGGCTTGATGCCATAGATCGCGATGATATTCACATCGTCGACGAATTTTTTCCCGCGTGGAAACGCGACGCATGGACCGCGTCCTGCGACTGCTACGTTTCTCTACATAGAAGCGAAGGATTTGGGCTAACTATGGCCGAAGCCATGTTGCTTGGCAAGCCGGTTATTGGCACCAGGTACGGCGGCAATCTCGACTTCATGAATGACAGAAACAGCCTTTTGGTTGATGCCACCCTGACCACCGTTCCGGCTGGCTGTGCTCCATATCCCGAAGGCGCAACCTGGGGTGATCCTGATGTCGATCAAGCCGCAGCGTATATGAGGCTTGTTTATCGCGATCAGGAATTAGCAAACCTGTTGGGCTCCAAGGCGAAAGCAGATATTCTCCACAGGCACAGTCGAGAGGCCGCTGCTACGTGGATCGCCAATCGCCTAAACGTTATTGACAGCCAGAGAAAAGGCGAGCTACAAACGCTATGAATGACTCCAAATCGCCAACCCACCTCGCCATCTCTTCAAACGGCACGAGGTCTGGCGGAGGCCTGTTTCAACTTTGCCTTACGACTCACGCAGTCGACAGAATCGACACTTTGAGCACAACTGGTCTATTCGAACATGACGGCCGCATTGCGAGAATGCTCCAGTTTCATGAGGACGATCATGGTGGCGAGCTCATTGAGTATGACGAACGTGGTGTTTGTCGATATCTGCGGCTGGATGAGCTGAATGAGACCCACGACGTGATTCGT
>CAYTTD010000352.1:0-2789 GCA_964440595.1 uncultured Gaiellales bacterium | reverse complement strand
TTTGGAAAACTCTCCCAATACAGGTCGGGGGTCTGCAAAGTTACGTTTCCATATGTAAATGTCCAGGCCGCCGGGTTTGGTGCCCATGTTCCGGGAATAGTGCCAGAACTCGTAAAAGTTACGGGTTGTACTCCTGAGTCGAGGTCGTCTGCATCAACGACAATTCGGAAGTCGCCACCATTAGCAGCTCCGGGGTTGTTGTGGTAGTAAACGGTTGAACCATTGACGTGCACGTATGGAGTACCGGTAATTTCAGCCAGTGATACGAGAGTCAGCGTTGGCGCAGTTGCATCAGGGTCGATAACGTAAGGCACCGGCAATTTCGAATCGTCAATGCGAAGCCTGAGTTCGTGACCCCGGAGCTCCCACTTAAGATCCTGATACTCGATCGGGTTCCCATTAACGTCGAATAGGCGCGGCAGGTGAATGCGCGCGCCATTTCCAAAATCAACCTCACCGCGATCATTCAGGTGCGGCTTTACCGAATCGTTGGACGATAATTGCCAGCTCCAAGTTCTTAGACCCTGCTTTCTGTGTACAACAATCCACTCGCGAAGACGCTCATTCTGTGTCGTCTGAGCAACGTCGTAATCAGCAGTTGAGTAACGCACACCAGCATCGTGATTGATTCTGGGCACAGATGGAGCTCCGATCAGCCTGAAACCTGCCTTGGCTGTACCACCACCGGGCGGATGCACAACCACACGGCCGTCCAAAGTTTCGGGGAATTCACCAATGCCATATCGAGCCCGCACGTCATCAGAAGGTGCGCCAAGTTCCTGTCCGATGAACTGCGGCAGTGGGCGCTGCGCCGCGGGTACTGCGTCGGTGCCGGGAACCGAAGTTACCGGATCGGCATACTGGTATCTGCCAGTACCCGGCACCGACGACAGGATCACGAACACCGCAATCACAAGCGCCAGACAGATCGCGAGCGGGAGGGAAGCACGCAGGGAACGGCCTGAAGGGCGGTTGTGATTGGGATCCGGTGATGGAAGCAGCACAAGGCGAGGCACAGACTGATCGCTGTGCCCCGCCTCATCAAAGACAGGTTTAAACTCAGGTTGGCTCAAAGTAGAATGCCGATCCCCTGTATCGTGTGCTCCCTAAAGGGGGTTATCGGCATCGCTTAACGAAGTCTTTACACTGAATCTGCAAATTCGGGGTCCCACAACAGTGTGCTGTCAGTTTCCCGACACATCTGCGACAGAGAGGCATCAGCTGAGTTTCATGGCTCACATCTCAAATTGAAAGTCCTGAGCAACGAATCAGGCTTGAATCAACCAATAAGCGTTGGTACAGGTGCAATATCCGTACCAAATGGGTATGGTACCCCCACACTGGCCAGGGAGGGCTTTTCGGCGGTGCTGGTTCTAACAAGAAAAATCGGCGAATCATTTGTTGTTGGTGATGAGATCAAGATCACCATCGTTGACGTCATCGGTGGAAACAAGGTGCGCGTTGGCATCGAGGCGCCTCAGGAGGTTCCCATCTATCGTGAAGAGATCTGGGAGCTGATCAAGAACGAGAACCAGCAGGCTGCTCGATCAGATGCAAACGATTTGCCTGACGTCTGAGCTCCGCTAGACCATCAGCTATGCCGTGGTGGCGTCAAGCTCAAGCTCGCTGATCTGACCGAGCTCGTCGATCCGAAGAAGCAATCTGCGTACCTGGGACGACTGTTCAATTTTTCGATAGAGGCTAAAGCAGCTAAGAGCAATCGCCGCAAGAAACAACAGGCCCTTGGCAACAATGAACAGTGCACATGCCACTGCGATTATCACAATATTTGGTATTGCATCAATCTTTGTTTTGCATCGTACGATTGCTCTGAATCGTGAATGCTCCTCAATTTGTCCGCCATCGCGAACGACCTTTGCTACATGCATTACCAGCAGGTTGCTTCGGGTGTCGTCATCAAGGTAGTTCATTATGGATCCAATTCTTTCATTTTCTTCGCTCTGATGGTTCATCACCGTATGAGAGTCTCGGGTAGGAGCTGCCAGCGTTGCTGAGTCTTGCGCCATGGATCGCAGGCATGGCGAATGTCAATGGAAGTACAAAAGGATTACCTGTACTCCATACCGTTGCCGCAGCTGCAACCGCTGCATCCTGTCGTCTGATGTCTGGCACCTGAGGTTTTGGTCCCTACGTCCTGGGCGCTCGCTCCCAACACAAAAGCGATTCACCTGATCCACATACACCGTATTATCGTGTCAGCGCTGACTGATGTTGCGTTTTGTGAGAAATTTGTTTCGGTTGTTTAGATAACGGATTGAAGGTGTATGTGAGCACTTGCTTGCAAATTGCAGATATTGAGATTGAGACACCGCTGCTGAACGCTAGCGGCGCATTTGATATTGCGTCGGTTGATGATGATTGGCGGGCGCCGATTGAGCCAGCTCGAGCACTCGGAGCCTACGTCACAAAGACGGTTACCCTGGAGCCACGAGAGGGGAATCCAAAGCCCTGGTACGAGATTATTGAGTCGGGGCACCAGGTTTCTTCAAGTGGAATATCAATGCTGAATTCGGTTGGGCTGGCGAATCCCGGTATTAGTGCCGTCGCCAGTGAGTGGTCAAGCCTGAAAGATGAGCTCGGTTTGCCTGTTGTGCTCAGCATTGGAGGCTGCAGTGCGGACAAGTCGCTAACAGAGGTTGCAGCATGGTTGAAAATTGCTGAACTTGCCGGTCAGATAGATTGGGCTGACGCAATTGAGTTGAATCTATCGTGCCCAAACGTCGCTGCAGCTATTGAAACTCATGGCGAACTTGCAGCTGGTTCACCTG
>CAYTTD010000351.1:0-2794 GCA_964440595.1 uncultured Gaiellales bacterium | reverse complement strand
GGATGTATCATCCTCCTTGACCCAGGGGTGTAGCTCAGTTGGTAGAGCATCGGTCTCCAAAACCGAGGGTCGCAGGTTCGAGTCCTGTCACCCCTGTATTTCACTACGACGATGGCAAATTCGAACAAGGAGCAATGGTTGTGGCGAGAATAGTCCTGTTTTCGCTACTGGCACTCCTGATGGCTTTGTTTGCATTTGGTTCGGCACGGGCAAACCAATGGGAGATCACTGTTCCGGCCGTCCTTCTGATGGTCTGGTTGGGGGATCTTGCCCGTAATTCACTGCGCAATGTGAGGAAGCAGGAAAAAAATTAGATGAGTTCCGCAATCGACGACATCGAACTGCGCCGTCTTTGGCAGGAGTATGGAAAAAACAAGGATCAGCATGTTCGCGATCGCCTGATACTCACCTACTCTCCGCTGGTCAAGTACGTAGCTGGTCGCATTAGCGTTGGTTTGCCATCCCACGTCGATGAGGGTGACCTGGTCAGTTATGGCCTTCTGGGGTTGATTAACGCGATTGAGAGATTTGACCTGGATCGAGACATCAAGTTTGAGACATATGCAATCTCACGCATAAAAGGCGCCATTATCGACGAGCTTCGATCGATGGACTGGGTGCCACGCAGCGTACGTAGTCGCGCTCGAGAGATAGAGCGGGCAATTGGTGAGCTTGAAAACAAGTTCAAGCGTGCACCAACGGACGAAGAGATCTGTAAAGAGCTCGACATCACGGAAGAAGAATTCCACGTGAATCTTGCTGCAATACACAGGTCTTCCATTGCGGCATTGGACGAGCTGTGGACCATAGCTTCGACGGGCGGAGATACGGTGTCTTTGATCGACACCATTGAGGATCCACACGCGGCCGAGCCCGCAAGGCACTACACTGAAGAAGAGACCAAAAACGTAATTGCTGATGCCATCAGGCGGTTGCCCGAGAGAGAACGACTGGTAATAGTTCTTTACTACTATGAAGAGCTTACTCTGCGAGAAATTGGCGAAATTCTTGGGGTAACGGAGTCCAGAATCTCTCAGCTACACACCAAGGCCGTTCTTAGGCTTAAGGTGCGGCTGAATAACTCTCTCGATCGAAAAGCTGCCTGACGCTGCTGCCGCATTGGGGCGTTGCACCGCGCTATCATGCCCTGCATGGCTGCCTCGCAAAAAACTCCTCAACGACGCAATGATGGTCTGACAGCCAGTAAGCAGAAGCAGGGAAACGGATCATCGTTCAGGCGCAAAAGCGTAAAAGAAGAGGTTTCGTGCCGTATCTGCGGTCGAACCCTGTTGATGGGTGAGCAGTCACTTGGGCATTTCACACGCACAGGTGAGGGACCATTTGAAGTGTGCCTTCTATGTGAAGGTAACGCAAAGAAATTTGGCTTGACGAGACACTTTCAGCAGGTCAATGCCGTCGGCAGTGGCAGGAGATCAGTCATTGCCCGCGCTGCAGCCAAAGTGTCACAGGTTTTCTCGCCTCCCGCTGACGCCGCCGCTCAACACACCGCTACTTCGAACCGAAAGGCAGCTGGAGTACTGGCTTCGGTCGCATCGAAGCTTCCACAGCGAAGCAGCGCCGCTGAGGCGCAGAGCGAGGTGTTGGATCCTGTTGCACTCCTTACAGCAGTAGGAACAGCTGCAATACCCGCAACAGTCACGCTTTTCAACCAGAGCGAGCACTCGCAGATGCTTGCTGCTTTGATTCGATCGCTCGGTGAACCCAGCTGTAACGTGCAGCCACGATCATCGTTCGACCGCGAAGTCGTTATCACCGTTGCCTGGGACATCGTCTGGTATCGATTCAGGGTTGCCACTGACGGCACAATCGAGCGCGAAAACGGTACAAATATCCAGGATCTTCCCGCAAGATGGAGAAATTGGAACTGTCGGGTTGACACCAAAGGCCGGGTGCGCCTCGATGTTGGATACAATGGGTAGGTACCGAAAGATCTTTCGGATACACGCCTGATCAAACCAAGGAGCTGGCATCAGATGATCTACTGCGTAATACCACCCGAACTGGCAGACGACCTCTATGATCGTCTGGTAGATCACTACGCAGACAACAAAAACGTTGAAGTAATCGTAGATCGTCGTATTCGTGACCGTCGGTCAGGTGAAATGCGTGAGGATGTGCCAGCGGAAATCGCCGAGCGTCGGCAGACCCGTGATCGCCGTCGTGCCAGGCCTGGTACCTTCCCCAAGATGTATGAACCACAGGCGTAGCGCGTTACGCCCCCGCACTGTAGGTTAACCCGACACTGTCTGGGTCTGCCTGAGGTGTCCCAAATCCTCCTTCATCGCAGACCCTGCATATTGTTAAACGCTGGTACACCAAACAAGTATGGGAGGCATCGGGCATGACCGTAGCAACTGGAACATTTAGAAACTTCATTGGCGGAGAGTGGGTTGAGAGCTCCTCCGGCGCAACTTTTGACGTTACCAATCCAGCTACCGGTGAGCATCTTGCAACGTTTCCTGATTCATCCGCTCAGGATGTTGACGATGCTGTTCGAGCTGCTCGCGAAGCCTATGCCAAGTGGCGCCTGGTGCCAGCGCCGCACCGAGGCGAAATTCTGTTTCGGGCTGCCGAGATCTGCGTTGAGACGAAAGAGGATCTCGCACGCGAGATGACGGCCGAGATGGGCAAGGTTCTTGCCGAAACACGTGGCGACGTACAAGAGTGCATCGACATGCTCTACTACATGGCGGGCGAGGGCAGGCGTCTTTTTGGAGACACGGTGCCAAGCGAGTTGCCAGACAAATTTGCGATGAGTATTCGAATTCCTATC
>CAYTTD010000350.1:0-2795 GCA_964440595.1 uncultured Gaiellales bacterium | reverse complement strand
GTCAAACTCCTTGCCTCTGATGTGACCAGACGCAGCCATCGCCCTAATAGCCAGCTGCAGCCCATCAAATGTATCCAGGTCGAGCGGCTTGTCTGATTCTCTCACTGCGTCAAGCAATCCCAGGGCCCAGGCAACCAGGGCGCCACCAGAAGAGGGTGCTGGAACTGAGCAGAAGCCAAGCCCCCGATACTCGCCACGAACAGGATCAGATTCTTTTACCATGTACTGCTTCAGATCATCAGCACTGATCAATCCGCCAAACTCGTCAGACCACTTGACGATCTCATGGGCAATTTCCCCTTCGTAAAACTCTCTTCCTCCATTTGAAGCAATACTTTCAAGCGTGTCTGCGAGGCCTACCTGCACGATTCGGTCACCAGTGCGACAGAATTCACCGCCCGCGGCATAAACCTTTTTGCCCTCTTCAGTTCGCGTGAGGATACCCTCAAGAAGGCTTTGGCAGTACTCCTGCTCACCAGTAATAACCACTCCACCCCTTGCAAGATCAATCGCTGGCTGCATCAGCGTTGCAAGCGGCAGGCTTCCCCAACGTTCGTGAATGTGCATGATGCCGCTTACAAAACCCGGCACTGCACAAGACTGGGGCCCCACATGGAAAACCTGTGTTGTCTCTTCGAATATGACCTCAACTGGCACGGGGCCGGTCAAACCTTCAACCATCCGACCAATACCGGGAACCGCTGCAAAGAAATCAACCGTGCGGGTCTTGCCCGCACTGGCGTCATGAATAGTGGCAAATCCCCCGCCGCCAATACCGGTTAGTGATGGCTCGGCGCAGCAGGAAGCAAACGCTCCCGCAACAGCCGCATCAAACGCATTGCCCCCCTCTGCCATAATCATTGCAGCAGTATCTGCAGTCAATTGGTTGCCTGCGGCCGCTATGCCAAGATTATGGGTTGCCATTTCAGGCTTGCTCACCTTTCATCAATCGCCGAATCCAAAAGGTTCCTTGAACCTACCCGACACCGCCAGAATCCGCACATCGATCATGGTTGTGAATCATCCTCCCCACCAAAACCGAAGAAATGATTAACGGGAAGTTAGGCAGACCTCCAATGAATCCTGCCTGAAATACGGGATAAAGTTGAAACAATTCAATAAAAAATCTACGTCTCATGGGTGACGATCGCGTAACCATGGGATTACATGCCGATATTCGCTCCAAGGCAGAGCGTTGGATCGACTACGGCCAAAACACCTATAACTTCGGAAAGAATATCTTTGACGCCACCTGGGGTAACTTCGACGACTTCACCGGACACGCCGCGCGACACATGGTCAATGATCTGGCGGGCGCAGGGATCCCAGGCGAGGTCTGGAACTCGCGTAATGCCTACCGGACAAAGTACAACGATGTTCAGAGAGCGGGAGCCTCAGCAGGTGATGCGGGAGCCGTAGTAGCTGCGGTCGCCATCGGATTGGGGTGGCACCAGCGCGGCTACTCGTTCTTTGGCCGAACCGGAGCCCGATTGGCATTCGGACGCGCTGTGCTTGGTTCGATGTTGATCGGCGGTGCGGTTGCCGGTTTGCGCAATACCATTAACAACATCCAGGATGACCATCACTTTGGAGGTATTGGAGCTGCCGCAGGTGCGGCAATTGGTCTCATAGCAATGCGCAAGTTCAGGCCTACGCCTTGGATTGCCGTCGGCGGCGTCGTTGCCGCTGGTACGGCAGGATGGTTCGCCGGACACGCCAGAAAAATTAACGGCGGCGAAAAAGAGAAAACACCGATTGCGCCTAATGCCAAATACCCTGGCGGTCTACTGGGTTTTACACGCGGCGCGTTTGTCCATTTCGCCGAAGAAGGCCCGCTGACTCAGGGCGTAAGCTTCGGAAACGCATGGGAAGAGCGTGAGGCGTTCGAAAAGCGCTACCAGGATGAGGAGCGATGGGGAGGAATGACTGGCGACATGATTGCCGCCGGCTTTGCAGGTGGTGGCTCTCTCGTTGTGGCGAACAGAGTTCTGGGGCGCGACACTTCAAGGCTTCAAAACTCGCGCCTGATAAAGCTTGGCAACTCGATGTCGGTTCCATCTCATATCGTTGGAAAGCTAAAGGATCTACCTGATCTCGATGACATCGTCAAAGGAGCACCAGGCGACCACCTGCTTGACGAAACAGGAAAGAAGCTCAGCAGCGGCAAGGTTGGTGTCAAGCTCCAGGAAGATATCGTCAACTTTTTTACCAAACGATCCCTGAAGTATCGCGGAAGGTTTCCCGAGCTTCTCTATCTTGGCGGTGCCGCTCTTGCCGCGTACACAATTTATGAGGCTTGGGATGCAGGCGAAAATGGAAAGTCACCGGTCGCTAACGGCGCTGCTTCCGCAGGCATCATGGGTGGCATCCTTGGTCTGTCTACGCTGTTGATTGCCACGAAGCACCCGAATATCAGAAGGCTGCCAAATCCGGTCGGCCCGGGCATGGCACTTGCAACATCTGCTGCCGTTGGAGCAGCAATGATGATGGTACGTGGCCCGGTCGAGAACTTCATACAAGGTGCAAAATTCATGCACAAAGAGCATCCCGTTGAAAACCATGCTGGAGCATTGTCAATGATGACGGCGGGCGGTGCGGGAGGGCTGCTGGTCGGCAACCACCTATCAGGACTGATGAAATCCGGCACCACCTTGAGGATCGGTGCAATGGCCAGCGGGGCTGCCATAGGAGCAGGCATTGCCCTTGCCTACGCACCAGCTTTCTTTGGCTCCGACTGAATTACACAGCGCGAAACCAGAATAGTTCAACACTGAACACTTTTGCAATCTGTTAAA
>CAYTTD010000349.1:0-2795 GCA_964440595.1 uncultured Gaiellales bacterium | reverse complement strand
CGACGGCTGCGCAATTGCGACGGTAGATGCGAGCCTAACCGAAGTCGACCATGGGCACATTATCGTTGCTGGCAATAGAATTCTGGAGGTTGCTTCAGGACCATATGTCAGGTCCGGCAATGCAGAGAATCTAAAGGTGATCGACGGTTCCGGAATGCTGGCGACACCTGGATTGATCAACTGCCACCACCACCTATACCAACATCTGACCCGCTGCTACGCGCCAGGTGGAACTCTGTTCGAGTGGCTGACTACGCTATACCCGATCTGGGCCCGAATAGACGACGAGATGCAGCACGCAGCAACCACGGCGGGGCTCGCCTCGCTCCTGGTATCGGGGTGTACTACAACCACCGATCATCACTATCTGCACCCGCGTAATGCTGGCGACATGATCGCCATCGAGATCGGCGCTGCCAGAGATCTTGGAATCCGTTTTCAACCATGCCGAGGCTCGATGGACCTCGGTAAGTCAAGCGGAGGATTGCCGCCTGACGAAGTTGTTGAGGAGACTGATGGCATCCTTACAGCAACGGAGGAAGCCATCAGGAAGTGGCACGACCCATCGGGCGATGCAATGGTGCAGATCTCAGTGGCTCCATGTTCGCCTTTCTCAGTTACCCGACGGCTCATGATCGAATCCGCAGAGTTGGCAAGACGCCATGGAGTTCGCCTGCACACGCACCTCGCGGAGACCATCGAAGAAGAGGCGTTTTGTCGCGAGCAGTTTGGCGTACGTCCGGTTGAGTATCTTGAAGACCTTGGATGGATTGGCAGCGACGTCTGGTTGGCGCACTGCATTCACCTAGATGAACGAGAGGTCAAGAGATTTGGTGAGACCGGAACCGGTGTTGCTCATTGTCCAACTTCCAATGCAAGGCTCGGGGCCGGGATAGCTCCTGTAGCTTCACTATTGAAGGCTGGCGCACCAGTGGGCCTGGGCGTTGACGGCGCTGCATCCAACGAGAGCGGAATGCTGGTTCAGGAAGTTCGCGAAGCGATGATGTTTGCACGACTTGCCGGCGGAGCCTCCGCGATGGATGCTCGTGAGGCGCTGTGGCTGGCCACCAAGGGTGGCGCAAAGTGCCTTGGTCGGGAGTCTCAGATTGGATCACTCGAAGCAGGGATGGTCGCTGACATTGCTCTGTGGGATCTCAGCGGCCTCGCCCACGCAGGCATCGCAGACCCCGTCTGCGCACTTGTGTATGCGTCTTCCGTTCGGCCACATACCGTGATCGTCAACGGGGAGGTCAGGGTTGCAAATGGCGGAGAACTTGTGGGACACGACGAGCATCAGATCGCAAAAGAACTTGAGATTCAGGCAAAAAGGTTAGCGTGAACAAGAACTCAGTTGAACCTACCGGCAATTGGCTATTCGGCGTTGTGTTCATCGCTGGAGCAGCGCTGATGGCATTCGAGATTGCCGGCAGCCGAATCCTGGCGCCTTACTTTGGCAACTCGATATTCGTTTGGGGAAGCCTGATCGGAGTGTTTCTTGCGGCGCTTGCAACCGGGTACGCTCTTGGTGGTCGCCTCGCCGACCGCTTCCCGACTGAATCTGCCCTTGGTCTGGTGTTGTCGATCGCTGCGCTGCTTATCGCCGCAGCAGTCATATGCGCCGATCCCGTGCAGTCGGCTATCGCAGAGTCCGACTTTGGTGTGCGCTTGAATCCGCTGCTGGCGAGCCTTGTACTCTTCACACCATCCAGCGTCTTACTTGGGATTGTTTCTCCAATGGCAGTGCGCCTGAAGGCCGGCGACATTGAGTCGGTTGGATCAACGGCGGGCCTTCTATATGGCGTTTCCACACTTGGATCAATTGTTGGAACAATAGGTGCCGCATTTTGGCTGGTCGAAGGGCTGGGAACAGAAACAACTGTTTTGGTCAGCGCATTGTTGACTGGTCTTGCGGGACTTGTCACGATGATCATTGGTGGCACACGACGAATTGGCTCGTTGGCCCCTTCTGGCGTAGTAGTTTGCATCGGGGCGCTTATTTTTACGGGGATTGGTGACGAACGCGCTGGCGACACATTCAGCGCAAAGCGCGGTGGTTACTCACCTGTGCTCAGGGAAGGTGGTTATAGCACCGGTGCCGAGCCAACAGGAGATGGCGAGCTAAAGTACAAGAAAGATAGCCAGTATCACAGGATACGCGTAGTCGATTATGAAGACGGTCTGGTTGATGACAGACCTACACGTGCATTGCACTTTGATAGCTCACTGCAGGCAGGAACCCACATAGATGGCAACGGCAAACCGACGATCAACGAGGCGCCAATAATCACCTACCAGAGGGTGGTAGATCTGATACCGGTCATGACCGCAGAAGCCGACCGGGTTCTGATGATTGGGCTAGGCAGCGGTATTGCCGCCATGCGGCTCCATTCACTGCGCCCCGACCTGACCATTGACGTGGTCGAGATTGATCCGGCTGTCGTCGACGTCGCCAAGGAGTACTTCGGATATCACGACGGCGGAAAGATCCGAACCCATGTTGGTGATGGTCGCACCTGGCTTTCCACTCAGGACAAGAACACATTTGATGCGATATGGATTGATACGTACTTTTCCGACTCAATTCCTTTTCACATGACCACGGTAGAATTTCTTGAATTGGTCAAGTCTCGTCTCAAGCCAGACGGAGTTGCGGGAGCGAATCTGATCGGAGCCGTTGAAGGCCAACGAAGCAAGCTTTTCAGGGCGCTTCACAACACGTGGAGCAGCGTATTTGACGACGTGATCGTGTACCCGATCCTTGCTTGGGTGCCAACGAATCAGGATCCGCTTAAGTC
>CAYTTD010000348.1:0-2795 GCA_964440595.1 uncultured Gaiellales bacterium | reverse complement strand
TTAAGTCCGGCCACGTCTTATCAGATTGGGGTATGGGCAGTTGATGACGCAGGCAATCAGTCTCCCACGACCCAGGCATCGTTAACAACGTCGAAGGATAACGTGAAGCCGGATCAGGTGAAAGGAGTTCGAATCATCGGGCGTTCACGCAAGTCGCTACGCATCCGTTGGCAGGCTGCATCCGATGACGTTGGCATCGCCAGCTATGAGGTTTATCTGAAGAAAAATGGTAGGTGGAAAAAGGCGGGGAAGGTCGCGAATCATCCTCTGTTCAAAATGCAGAAGCTGCGATCAGGCGTTAAATATGCCGTTCGCGTACGAGCAGTAGACAAGGCCGGTAATCGCGGTAAATTTTCAAAGGTAGTGCGCGCAGCAACCAGAGGCTGAAGGTCTACTTGCGACTGCGGTTACCACTATCTGTCACAGTCCTCGCGGATTGCCTTTGGAGAATCTGGTGGGCACGAGAGATTAGGTGATGGCCTGCCGCCATTTGCAGTCGGAGTGTAATCGAACATGGGTACCTCGAAATCCTGACCAGGTATTTGAAGCACCTGACCGGCGTACAACTGGTCGGGATTTTCACCAATGGTCTGCCTGTTCGCCCAGTAAAGCTGTTGCCAGGTTATGTCATAACAGCTTGCTATGAAGTCTAGAAATTCACCTCGCTGCACTGTATGCACAATGGCGGGGCGTACAGGATCTACTGGAGTTACAGGTGTTGAGGGGTCAACCGGCGGCTCAGGATTGGTTGGCGGCTCTGGATTGGTTGGGGGTTCTGGATTGGTTGGGGGTTCTGGTTTTGTTGGTGGTTCGGGCTTTGTTGGCGGTTCGGGAGCTTCTTTTTCACAGCGCTGGAACAGATTTTTTGCGCCCGTTGCGGCCGCTGCTATTCCCAAAAGCATTCCAGCCGCACCCATGATCCTGTTGCCTAACGGGCGGGGGCTCAAGAGTGCCTTCGCTCCCAATCCATCGCCAGTGAGCCCTGCGCCTATGAAAGCGACATCTGCAGATTGCTCGCCGAATCTTGTAGTTCGGTCACTTGAAGCATCGTTGCTTCGCCAAGGTTCCAGTAACACATTGCGTACTGACTGTTTTACGAAGCCGTTGGCATAACTGCCAATGCTTGAGGTTATTGTCATCGTCCCAACTCCACACTGAAAACCACTTCGTACCGGGTAATCCCACGCCGGCTTACCCCTGGTTATCGTGCATAATCGTTGATGACGTTGCGTATGGCCCTTCTGTGGGGGCACTGAATTTTGTGAATGGTGATTACCATGGTCCGCATATCGTCAAAACCGAATGACGGAAACAAACAGAGCCGGATCAGTGATCATGATTGCGCAGCTATTCAGATTTCACAAGAACTGCGGTGTAGGTTGCGTACCACGTGTTGTCACGCCAGACCCACATCCAACCTCTGGGGAATGGAGCTGCCCACATTCTCGTATCAACGGCCTGAGGTTCATAGACCCACCTTTGAGGTGTCCACCTCCAGGCATGAACAGCTTTCTTTCCATTGACCATTTGATCAGCATAGTAAGCCGCAGCGTTGTTGTCTGGAGCCTTGATCCTGGACCATCCCGTGTAACCGTCAGTTATCCAAACCGGTACTGGTTGAGGGTTCGGGTCCGGATCGGGATCGGGGTCTGGATCGACAACATTTGGATCAGTACCCTTCGGATAAAGAACTACCCTGGTTTCTCCCAGATAGGCACGTCCTTGGCGGTCAACAGCCATGCCGTGAACCTTCGTAGAGAACGTCGTCGGTAGTTTTTGTGTTTTCAAATGCGTGCCGTCAGGCGCGAATACCTTTAGAGCACCACAGGTTGTGTCTGTGACATACAGATTGCCATTACCTGCCAATCCGAGATCGTATGGAGCCGACAATCGGCCCGGTCTTGCGTCATCGTTGCAGGCGGCGCCGCGAGGATCAACATCGGTTTCAAAGTTACCGGCTGCATGTGCTCCGTACGCATATGAACCATCAGCCTGTCTGTCAAATCGTTGAACGCGATTGTTTCCGACCTCCGCAACGTAGACGTATTTGCCATCGTCGCTAACGGCAATGCCCGTATTTATCCAATAAAAAATGCCCGTAGCCCAAGATTGTTCCCACATGCCAAATCTTGTGATGAACTTCCCTGCTGCAGAGTACTTGACTATCGCTGGGCTGGAAGCCGTCCAGGTGCCGCTGGAGAAGTAAATGTTTCCTTGATCATCAGTGGCAATGAACTCGCCTAGCGCTTCATAGGTGGTTCCCCATTCAACATATCCTTCAAGTTTCCATAGTGGATCTTGCTGCCATGTGCCGTTGCCAAGCAGTACAAACTTGATTGCCTTTTTTGTTTGTGCGGATGTCACATAGATGATCCTGCCGTCAGGTGACGGAGCAACATCGAGAGGAGTGAAAGGCATGTTGATAATTGACCGACGAACGCCTTTGTTGTCAAAAACCTGAACGCTGTTTCGGGCCACGCCATCAACTCGTGAGCAGGCAACATAGAGATTTCCGGCCGTATCACTCTCGCCGCCCCCTCGTGGCCCCGCGCATCCGAAGTTACCTTGTGTAAAGACCGGAGCTTCTGCTGCTGAAGCATTGCCGGTGCAGACTCCAAGCAGAATCAGCAAAGACACGGTCAGGTAATTGATCGTGCTGAACATATTGCGCGGCATGCGCAGACATCTCTCTCCATCCATGTATTCATGTAACGACGAAAAGTGAAGAGTGTCAACAATATGACCAAAAACCGTCGCCAAGGCGCATGCCCGGGGTGGGATTCGAACCCACAAGC
>CAYTTD010000347.1:0-2808 GCA_964440595.1 uncultured Gaiellales bacterium | reverse complement strand
CCCACGTCGTACAGCCCGCCCGAACGTTGCCGAGCCATTTTTATGACAAACAAACGGGGGTGGCTTCAAAAGGCTGTTGCAATCACCAGGTAAAACCACCTACGAAATAGACCGAATCATTCAACCGCGCGGAATCCTGAATGAAACGAAACCGGTATCTGGAACCGATAAGCGGGTTGGACTAGGGAGAAATTCACATCAATTACGGGGAGCAAACAACATGGGGTCTATTTCAAACGTTGCCGGTTTAGCTACGATCGCCGGCTTTGGCGTCGGGTTGGCAGCCCCATTTGCGGGTCGATATGTCGTACAGGGCGCCAACACGGAAAGCGACTGGAAAAGTCGGCTCGCAGGAAATCTGGCGGCCGGAGGCGTGATTGGAGGCTCGTTGCTTGGTATGACCCGTGCAAAGAGTGACGTCATTGGCCTGGGCAGCCTTGCAGCCATGTTCGGCGCCATTACCGGAGCCGGGTTGCTTGGAATGGGCGACCTGTTACTTGACTAGTGATTTGCTGACAAGCTGAGGCTTGTTTCAATACGCTTCACTGCTTCGCGAATTCGATCGTCAGATGTGGACAGTGACAATCTGACGTACCCTTCGCCGCTATCACCATAAGATGACCCTGGTGAGACCACTACGTTTGATTGTTCGAGCATCAACTCACAGAAACTGGCTGAAGTGTGCCCCTCGGGAACCTTGACCCACAGGTAGATGGAGCCCTTCGGTACATTGACTTCCAGTCCAATCGATCGGAGCGCTTCCACCAGCATGTCACGGCGGCGTTGATAGATGGTGCTCATTTCAGCTGGGAAGTTTCTGGCCTTGCTCAGGGCTGCTGCCGCTGCTACCTGTACGGCTTCAAACATACCCGAGTCCACGTTGGTCTTGAACTTCCAGAATGCACCAACGACATCCGGGTTTCCTACGCATGCTCCAACTCGCCAACCGGTCATATTCCATGCCTTTGACAATGAGAACATCTCAACACCTACCTCCTTTGCACCAGGAGTAGCTAGAAAGCTGGGAGCTCGATATCCGTCAAAACTGATCTCGCTATATGCGTTGTCATGCACCACGACTATGTCGTGGTCTCTCGCAAATTCGATTGTCTCTTCAAAAAAACCGTCCCCCTCCTCCACAACTGCTCCGGTCGGATTATTTGGGTAGTTGATGAAAAGCAGTTTGGCTCGAGCTGCAATGTCGGTTGGTACATCACTGTAGTCTGGTTTGAACGCGTTGCTCTCCCTTAGTGGAATCATCCATGGCTCGGCATCAGCCAATAGGGGACCAGACGTATATACGGGGTATCCGGGGTCTGTGCCAAGTGCGATATCGCCCGCGTCCAGCAACGCAAAACAAATGTGGAAGATTCCCTCTTTTCCTCCCAGCACAGGAAGAATTTCACTGTGTGGATCGAGCTTTACGGAGAAGCGATCCTGGTAAAAGCTTGCAACTGCTTCTCGAAATGCAGGGCGCCCCCAATTTGATGGATACTGGTGTGTATCAGGGCGAGCCGCCGCGGCCTGCAACTCCTCCACCACCAACTGCGGAGTCGGCATGTCAGGATCACCGATTCCCAGGCTGATCACATCATGCCCAGCGTCGCGCTTCTCCTGAATCTTGCGCTCCAGCTCTGCAAACAGATAAGGCTGTAGCTTCTCTACTCGCTTTGCAATTACTACCATTTCTCTCTCCTTTGGTAAGCCTAGGCGACAACAATTACACCGGAGAATACACGTCTCGCTTCACCGGTCATGTGAACGCCCAGATCATCATCAACCTCAATGGTCAGGTTTCCGCCAGGGAGGTTCACAGTGACTGGCGATTCGGTGAATCCAGCAACGATGGAAGATACAGCGCTTGCACACGCACCAGTGCCACAGGCCAGTGTCTCACCTACGCCTCTCTCCCACACTCGCATGGAAATCTGGTTGACATCGTCGATCGAGATGAACTCTATATTCGAACGATTCGGAAAAGCGTCGTGACTCTCGAGGTGAGGGCCCCAGCCAAGCACATTTTCGTCACTAGGCTCGTCAACAATTACGTAGTGGGGATTTCCCATCGACACCGACATCCCGTGAAATGTTCGCTGATCCTGGCCATCCGACCTGTCTGCCGTAACCGAAAGGTCACGGTCAATCAGATCTGCCTTCCCCATTGCTACTTTCACGTTTACACAATCGGGTGAATCGCCACCAATGACGGTTGGATACATCTCACCAGCATCTGTTTGAATCACCTCAACGTCGGCCCCAAGTACAGCCGCTGCTATTCGAATGCCGTTGCCGCACATCTCAGCTACCGATCCATCAGCGTTGAAGATCTTCATTTCTCCAGTGGAGCCTTTCCTGCGAAGAACCAAAACACCATCGGCGCCAATGCCAAAGTGACGATCACAGATTTTTCTTGCTATTGACGCAGTAACTTCCTCGTCGATCTCGTCGGCGTTGACCACAACGAAGTCGTTTCCTGTGCCTTGCCACTTTTCAAATTTCATTGTGATCCCTCTAATATCGTCTCGGCAATTCTCTTCGGTTCAAACGGATCATAATCGACTTCGACAAACCGTATTCCTGGCCATCGCCTCGCCCACGTGTCCTGTCTTTTTACATACTGCTTTGTCTTGGTTGAAATACGATCCATGGCGTTCTTGACTGATGCCTGTCCAGCAAGTACCGAGACGCAGTCGTCAAGCCCATGTATCCGTTGCATGGTCGATGACAGCAGCCTGAAATTCTCTGGGTCAGCACCGAGCAGGTCATGAACTTCATCAAGCACACCCGCGTCAAACATACGTGAGGTTC
>CAYTTD010000346.1:0-2813 GCA_964440595.1 uncultured Gaiellales bacterium | reverse complement strand
AATTGGAATTGAAGTTGATTCGCATCTCGAGATAACTGAGATCGTTGATCGCGTGGTCAAGCAAGGGGGGCCTGCCCTTCTTTTCAAGAAAGTTCGTGGCTGGGACGGAATCGTTTTGGCAAATCAGTTCGGTTCAGATCGGCGCTTGGCGCTGGCATTCGGGGTGCAGGACATCAACGACTTGGCCGCTCGAATCGATGAGTTGTTTGATCTGGCCAAACCGCCAAACGGGCTGCGAGGCAAATTGGGCTTGCTAAGTAAAGCCAGAGAGTTGGCGTCGATGGTTCCGCCACAGCGTGTGAGAAGCGCACCATGCCAGGAAGTCGTGCAGATTGGCGATCAGGTTAATCTTGATGATCTGCCAATCCTCACGTGCTGGCCTGAGGACGGTGGACCTTACATTACCTTGCCACTTGTCTTCACGCGGGCGCTTGACGGCACCAGAAACTGCGGTATGTACCGCGTTCAGAAGTTTGATAAGAAGACATGCGGAATGCACTGGCAGATTCACAAGGATGGGGCGGCTGATTGGAGGCACATGCCTGCTAGCGGAAGGCTGGAGGTGGCTGTTGCTATTGGAACAGATCCCATCACGACCTACGCGGCCAGTTGTCCACTCCCTAAAGAGATTGACGAGATGTTGTTTGCCGGTTTTGCCCGTCGACGTCGAGTGGAAATGGTTAGGTGTCGCACAGTAGATCTTGAGGTTCCGGCTAATGCTGAAATAGTTCTTGAAGGTTATGTCAAGCAGGGCGAGCTGCGCACTGAAGGTCCTTTCGGTGATCACACTGGCTACTACTCGTTGGCTGATGAGTACCCCGTATTTCATGTGACTGCAGTAACACGGAGGCGCAACGCTGTTTACTCGACCACCATCGTTGGTGTTCCGCCTCACGAAGACAAGTGGATCGGCAAGGCCACTGAGCGAATATTTCTTCCGCTGCTCAAAAAAGTTCAGCACGAAATTGTCGATTACGATCTGCCAAGCGAAGGGGTATTTCACGGCTGCTGCATCGTGTCTATAAACAAGAGTTTTCCTGGCCATGCAAAGAAAATCATGCACGCAATCTGGGGAACAGCTCTGCTATCTCTGACCAAGTGCGTGGTCGTCGTAGATGGTGACGTTAACGTTCACGACTATGGCGAGGTCGCGCAATGTGTTTCGACTCATTGGAATCCCGTTAGGCAGGAAGACACCTTGTTCTCCAACGGGCCCCTCGATGTGCTGGATCATGCACCTGATCTCATGGGTTACGGTGGCAAGATTGGCATTGATGCCACTAGAGGATGGGCAAGCGAAGGCCGCGATACTGGCGCAGTCAGTACCACAACTGTTTCTCAGAAAGACTTAAATCATTTTCTTGCCGGGCTTGATGGCGTTAACGCCTGGAAGACTGACTTTGATGGCTGTGTTGGATCCTTTGTGGTGGTGTCTGTTACTAGCGGAAAGCCAGAGGTTATTCAGCGTTTACGGCGCGAGATTGCTTCATCTGAATCATCCAAAGGTATCAAGCTGGTTGTGTTTGTCAACGATAATGTTGATGTAGATCGTGCAGACGAAGTTGCTTTTCGCTTCTTTGGCAACGTCGATCCCGTACGTGACTCATACACACCTGATGGCAACGTTGACTTTTATTGTTTCGACGCCACCTCAAAGGGCAACCAACACGGGTATTTGCGGGATTGGCCAGCGGATATTGTGATGACCGAGGAAGTAAAGTCGCTTGTGGATAACCGATGGAAAGACTATGGAATTCCGCTTCCAAAAAAGCGCACAAAACCGCTTGTTGGTCTAGCGAGAAATGAGCGGTTGATTGGTGCTAACGATCAGGCACGAGGTGCCGATGGTTACGGCAACCGCGAGATGAGTAGTCGCGTTTAAATCAGATCCGTATGAACGTAAGAAATTTCACCAGTTTTTTCCAGGTGACGGGCTCTGGCCACCACTGCATCAATGTAGCTTTGTGAACCTGCAGTACGTGTGAGGGACCTCGTTGCATTCCAGGGTTGCGGGAACAGGTCAAGTGCCTGTTTCAACAGGCCTCCATTGTCAGAGCCTTTATGAAATTCAAGTCTGTGCGCAGCGCGAATCTCGCTCTCTGAGTAATTGGCAAGCAGGGCCTCAACTGCCGAATCCTCGAGCCGCCCGGTACGTGCGATTCCCGCAGGTGCCCGCAGGCCCGCGACGCCAACAAGCGCGTCTTTCAATGGCACAGTTAATACGTCTCCGGTTCGATGCATTCGGAAGCCAATATGTCCACCGTCGAATGTGAGCACCTGATCTGCTGCCACCGCGACCTGATTTACGTGCCCATCCGAGTTGCCCATCAGCCAGTGAAAACCCACGAGTCTTTGAAGATCGATCTTCGCCAGTGCAGTTGCTTCTGCGAGGGCGGCATCATTACCGGCGCTTCCTGCCATGTGAATCTGAATGAGTGCATTGCGAATGTCTGTCGTCGATGACGTGACAGAGCCTTTTGCGCGCTCGATGAGAACACCTTCATTCAGGTTGGCGCGAGGAACCGCAACCGCGACGAGATCCTGCATGGAGAAGATCTTTGCGCCACGCCACTCGAAACCTTCCTGTGGAACCTGAGCGTGTTTCCCTTTGCGTACGGCTTCGCCCGTCCAGCCAGTTGAGTCATCAATCAAAGAAACAAGGTCGGGAATGCCGTTAATTCCCCTTTGGGCACCTGGTAGGGGCCTGGCCGACACAATTCGAGCGCGGGCAAACATTTTTTCCAGTTCAGCTACATGTGCCAATCTCGCTGCCCTATCGATGACCAAAGATCAATCCCCCGCAATTTGTTGAC